>JBOGDN010000548.1:0-14726 GCA_050742995.1 Stackebrandtia sp.
GCCCGAAACCGCGGCCGCGCCGGACCGCGACGTCGGGCCGGCGCGTCGCGCCGCGCTGAACGCCGGCGAGTTCGAGGAGTACGGCGAGCCGGGCACGCCCCTGGAGCCCGAAGAGCCCGGCAAGGAACCCGGACCGCCGCGAAGGCACGGCGAACCCGAACCGGATCCGCCCGCCGACGCCGAGGATCCCGACGCCGAAGAGCCGGAGCCTCCGCAGCTGGCGAACGGAGGCGTGACTCTCGTCCTGGACCTCCCCGAAGGCATGTCGTCTCCTGGCGGCGACGCCGGCGACGGCTGGATGTGCGTACCCGGTCTCGAGCAGGTGACTTGCGGACACGGGCCGCTGCAGCCGGGCCAGGAGACCGTGGCCTACGTGCCGCTCGCGGTCGAGTACTACGTGACCGGATTCCACGACATCGACGCGACGGTCGAGGCCGAGGAGTTCTCCGGCGAATCCGTGCTGCGCACTCCCGTCGCCCCGCCGGAGACCGGCGTCGCCTTTGCCGCACACGAGGCCAGCGGCGCGACGGCCGCCGGGAACACGCTGCTGACGTGCACGCCGCTGCCGCACTGTTCCCACCCCGACGCCGACAACCACACCTCGACGATGACGCCCTACACGCCGGGCGCGGACACGCCGACCCCTCCGCCGGGGCTCGGCGACGGGGTCGCCGTCAGCGGGGCGCGACTCGACATCCCCGTCGGCGCGGAGGTGCTGTGGGCCGGGCTGCACTGGACCTCCTCGGGTGAGTCGGTTCCGTCCTACGTCCAATTCGCCGGCCCCAACGGCTACTGGCATTCTGTCGAGGCGCAGCGCCACTGGTCCGGGGCGCAGCGTCCGGTGCATCAGGCCGCCGCCGACGTCACCGGCATCGTCTCCGGCGGCGAGTTCTGGCTGGCCGCCGACGCCGCGTCCCTGCCGGTCGGTCCCTGGAATTACGCGGGCTGGAGCGTCACCGCGGTGTACCGCACGCCGGACTCGCCGGTCAAGGAGACCGCCGTGTACGAAGGTCTGGCGCAGCCGCGCGACGACGGCGCCCTGGCGATCGACGTGCCGACAGGCGGCGGCGTCGACGTCGCGTACACCATGTGGGACGGCGACCGCACGCTCACCGGCGACGCCATCTCCGTCGGCGGCGCGGCCGTCGGCAACGTCGGCCGCGGATACTCCGCCTCGGCGCTTGAGGGCGAAGGGTGGAACACCTTCGGCGTGGACGTCGGCGTCTGCTCCGTCGACGCCGACGGTCCGACGCAGGCGGTCATCCACGCCGGAGACGACCCCGTGGAGGTCGGGGTGATCGCCGTGGCGGCGCCGGCGCCCGAGCCATAACGGTCTGGGGCGACGCCGAGATCCGTCGAAGGCGGTGAGACGCCCCCGCCTAGACTCACGATGAACCCGGCACGTCGGGGTGCGCCGACACGACCGCTCCGGGCGCGAACCCAAGCGATACGAGGATTCACAGCAGTGGGCGTTGCCAAGGCCAGTCAGCGGGACGCGCCCGCGCGTTCGGCGGCGTCGGCTTGGCCGCTGCGGCTGTACCGCCGCTTCGCCGAACTCCTGCACGAGCTGGGCAAGTTCGCCAGCGTCGGAGCGGTCGCCTACACGGTCGACACGTCCGTGTTCAACTTGGCGCACTACGTCGTGGGATGGGACGAGTACAGCTCCAAGGTCGTGGCAACCGTGTTCGGCGCGACTGTGGCGTTCATCGGAAACCGGTACTGGACGTGGCGCGATCTCCCGCGCTCGAGCCTGCCCCGGCAGTACCTGTGGTACTTCTTCTTCAACGCGGTCGGGCTGGGAATCACCCTGTTCTTCGTCTGGCTCTACATGCTGGGCGTCGACCGCTGGCCGGGCGTCCTCGACAACCCGTTGGCGTTGAACCTGGCGGCGAACGTCGTCGGCGTCGGCTTCGCGTCGCTGTTTCGCTTCTACGCGTATCGGACGTGGGTGTTCGTCGACCGAACGGAAACGCCGGACGACGCAAAGTAAGCCACGTGACGCAGTTAATTCCACGGCGGCATGTCCTCAGGTGGCGTCGCGGACTTATGGTGGTCGGCGTGCGTTTCGTCCAACGGCTGCCGGCACGGTGGCGCTCGGTTGGCGCGGAGGTCGTCAAGTTCGGCAGCATCGGCGGGGTCAACGCCGTCGTCAACGTGGCGATCTTCAACCTGCTGCTGCCGTTCGGAGCCCTGAAGGCCAATGTGGCGGCCACGACCGTCGCCGCCACGAGCGCGTACTTCATGAACCGGCACTGGACCTACCGGCACCTGCCGAAGTCGTCGCTGCGCCGCGAATACACGCTGTTTTTCCTGTTCAATCTCGCGGGGCTGGCCATCGAGCTTGTCATCTTGTTCACGTTCGACCGCGTCCTCGGCTACAACAGGCACGCCGACGTGTTCATGTTCAACGTCGCCAAGGCCTCCGGGCTGTTCGCCGGATCCGTCTTCCGGTTCTGGGCTTACCGCACCTTCGTCTTCGGCGTCTCCGCCGGCCCGACCCCGCCGCCGAGCGTGACGATCCCGCGGCGACCGCAAAGCGCGCCCGACGACCCCGAACCCTTCGAGGCGCTGGCCGCCGCCCCTGTTGGCGACGACAACCTCGACCGGCGGCGGTAGTCTCGACGACCATGCGGCGATCGGGCACAGGCGACACCGCCGAGTGGTTCTACGAAGACTTCGCCGTCGGACGGCGCTTCGACCTCGGCGAGACGGTCGTCGACGACGCGGAAATGCGCGACTTCGCGCAACGCTTCGACCCGCAGTGGTACCACCTCGACGACGCCGCGGCGGCCGAAGGCCCGTTCCAGAAGGTCACGGCAAGCGGCTGGTATACCGCGAGCCTCTTCATGCGCGCCTACGTCGACGTCGTCTTGTCGCGCGCGGCCGCCGACGCCTCTCCCGGCGTGGAGGAAATGCGCTGGCTGGCGGCCGTCTACGCCGGCGACCGACTCGCCGGCACGTTGACGGTCGTCGACCGCGCGCCGTCGAACTCCCGCTCCGGACTCGGCACCTTGACCCTGGAGGGCGTGCTGCGCTGCCCCGAACGGGACGTCGACGTGCTGCGCATCCGCTTCCGCGGCTGGTTCGCCATGCGGGAACCCGACCGCGCCTGAAGAATCTCGCCGCACGAGGCAACCTCCCGCACCGTCGAACTCGTATGTACTCGGGACAACCGTGGACGGGAGTGTAGATGCGAGCCGAACACGAAGCGGACTACCGGGACTACGTCGTCGCACGCGCCGACCGGATGCGCCGCTTCGCGTACCTGTGCTGCGGCGACTGGCATCGCGCCGAAGACGCGGTGCAGACCGCATTCGTCAAGCTTTACGGTGCTTGGTCGAGGGCGTCGAAGTCGTCGCTGGACGCGTACACGCGCCGCATCCTCGTGAACACTTTGACGGACGAGCACAGACGCGCCTGGTTTCAACGCGAACGCGCCAGCCGGACGCTGCCGGAGCGTTCCGTGTCCGACCAAAGCGACGCCAGTGTGCGCAGACTCGACGTCATGAACGCGCTGTCGCGCCTGCCGAAGCGGCAGCGAGCCTCCGTCGTGCTGCGGTACTGGGAAGACCTGCCGGTCGAGCAGACCGCCCAGATAATGCGCTGCTCGACCGGAACCGTCAAAAGTCAAACCGCGAAAGGTTTGCAGACGCTTCGCGGACTTCTGACGGATTCGATCCCTGAACGAATCGAAGGAGTCTCATCATGACAGAAGACCTCAAGAATCTGCTCGACGAGGCGTCCGGCGACGACCGGCCCGCCTTCGCCGACCCCGACGACCTGGTGACCAGGGGCCGCCGACGAGTGCGGCGAAAGAACGCGGGCGTGATCGGGAGCGCGGCGCTCGGCGTGGCCGCGGTGACCGCGGGCGTCGTCATGCTGCCAGCGGTTTTCGCCGGCCCGACTGACGACGGCGCCCGCCCAGACGACAGGAATCAGGCAGCCGACGCGGACGAACAGCCGGAGTACCCGCTGCCGGAACTGGATCCCGACGGAGACTACAACTGGATCGTCGCGTCCGGCGACCCGAAGACCAACGAAGACACCGAAGTCCTCACCGAGGCGCTGTGGTCGTACTTCGACGATTACCTCGAAGACCTCGACCCTGAGCTCTTCGGCGAGGACGACCGGGTCGAAGTCGTCGACCCCGACACCGACGAGCCGATAGATCGAGACGACTACCCGTCGCTTTCTCGCTATAACAAGCTCCTGGACGGCGAGGACTACCAGGCGCCCGTGTACGGATTCAGCTCGGAAGACGACATGATCGACGAATCCGGCGGCGTCCGACTGCGCTTCCCCGAGGGGCACGTGGGCACAGACCAGATACTCAAAGTCGAGTTTCACTCCAAGGGTTCGTACGCCGAAGGCGAGGTCTACCGCGACGAAGACTCCTTCCTGGACCCGGCCGTCCCGTACCTGACCCCGGGCTGCGGCGACAAAGGCGAGACCGCGGACGACGGAAGCACAACCACATTGAGGTACACCTTCGAATGCGCTGGGGGCGAGGGAGACAACCTGGCGCGAGGCGTCAACCTGACCGTGACTCCGAAGGACGACGACTCCGAGGCATACGAATCCAACACGCTCGTGGTGTACGGAGCCGACGGCAACGCGCTCGTCCTCACCATGTTCCCGGTGGGTTTTCCCGCCGACGAGAATCCTGCGGAATGGACGATTGACGAGGGTCAGTCGGCGGGTCTCGGTTTGGGAGAGCTGAATATGCTCGCGCTGGCGCTGGCCCAGGATGTGATCATCGAGTAGCTCCCCATGGCGTCGCGGCTAAAATTCGCGTCGCGGGCACTACACATATGGAGCGCTTCACCGCGTCTATATATGCGGACGCCGAAAAATCCGTGGAGCGTGATTTGGAATCCTTCGACGAATACGTGCGAGCGCGCAGCGGCGCGCTGCTGCGGTTCGCCTACCTGCTGTGCGGCGACGCGCACCTGGCAGAGGATTTCGTGCAGGAGGCGCTGATCCGCTGCCACCGCAAGTGGAGCAGGATCGAACGCGACTACGGACCCGACGCCTACGTCCGCAAGACAGTGCTGCGGCAGTATCTGTCGTGGCGGCGACGCAAAGCCTCGACCGAGCACGTCACCGACGAATTCGACAGGCACGGCGATCTCGCCGACGTCTCCGAGACCTTTGGCGACCGCGACGAGGTGTGGCGGATACTGGCGCGGCTGCCCCGCAGGCAACGCGCGGTGCTGGTGCTGCGCTTCTACGAAGACTTCCCCGACGAGCAGATCGCCGACCTTCTCGGCTGCTCGCCGGCGACCGTGCGGGTACACGCGTCGCGCGGCCTGGCCCGGCTGCGGTATCGCCTCCATATCGGCGAACACAGTGAGCCGATCAGAAAACCCAGCGTCGACTCCAGAGTCGTGTTTAAGGAGCTCACGTGAACGCCCGAGACCTGGACGCCATGGTGCGCGACTCGATGGAGCGGCAGGCGCTGTTCGCGCCCGAACCCGACAGCCTGCTTGAGACGGTGAAGACGCGCAGCCGTCGGCGGCGCGTCCGCGCCCACGCTGCGGCCGCGTGCGTCATGGCGGCGGCCGGGATCGCCGCGGTCGTCGGCACGCTGACCCTGTTTCCCGACCGCGACGGGGGCGCGACTCCCGCCGCGGAAGCGCCGCCGACGTCGGAAATCCACGACGGAACGGCGACCGCGTCCGAGCAGTTTCCGTCCGAGTCGTTCACTCCGCCCAGGTACCACGACCCCGTGTCGTGGACCGGCGGAATCTCCGTGCCCGCCAGCATCGACGCGTGCCTCGTCCACGACGGCGACACCCTGGTCGAAACGCACGTCACCGAAAGGATCAACGACCCAAGCCCCACGCCCCAGTCCGCGGTCTGGGCCAAGGAATCGGCGGAAGTCCTCTATCCCGACGTCTACATGCTGTGGACGAGGGGATCGGGGGACGACTGGAGTCTCGAGGACGCCGAAGACATCTCGGTGCCGACCGTCGACGGGACCGCCACCCTGACCGGTCACGTCGGTGTCTCCCCGGGCACCGGCTTGGACACCTTGGTTCTCGAAAGCGGGGTGCGGAACAACGTGCTGCTGCTGCAGGAAGTTCCCGACAACCCCGTCGACGGCAAGGCGCTTGCCAAGTGGGCGGGCAAGTTCAGCATTCACCGCGACGCGCCGCCATGCCGGGAGTACGCGTAGTCAGTAACCCTCGCTGGGGTTGACCCGCCGCGACCGGTACTCCTCCATCAGCCGGTACAGCGTCGACTGGACGATCTCGACCTTGGGCATGTCGACGAGATCGACCGGCCCCTGCTCGCTCGCCGACTGCACGGTGAGCGTGCCCAGCCGGAACATGCGCTCGATGATCGTCTGGCTGAAGGACACGTCGGTGATGCGGCCCAGCGGGATGTCCTGTCCCTGACGCGTGAGGATCCCCGAGCGCAGGGCCACGCGGTGCGTGGTGATCACGTAGTGGGTCGTCGCCCACTTGATGTACGGACCGACCGACAGCCACACAATGAGCACCACGGCGATCCCGGCGACGACGATGCGGGCGATCGACACCCAGTCGCCCCAGTCGGACGGCAACGCGAGCGCGCCAAGGGCGCCGAGCGCGCCGAACACCACGAACCACAAGACCGGAGCGATCAGCTCCTTCCAGTGCGGATGCATATGGAGCACGACTTGCTCGTCCTCGACGAGAAGCTTTTTGATAAAACTCACTGTCCGCCTCCGTGGCACGCGTCTATATCCACAAGCAAGCTACCGCATTCCCGCCACCTGGGCAGGCGACGCATGGGCATACATCGTCGACGCTCTCACGCCCGACGGTTCAAAACGCGGGAATGCGGAGAATCAGTCGCTGACCCAGCCGCGGCGGCTGGCCTGCCAGCCCAGCTGGATGCGAGTGTCCACCTCGGCGGCGTTCATGAGGTCGCGGACTCGGCGCTGCACCGTCCGCAGTCCGATTCCCAGCCGCATCGCGATCGCCTGGTCGGTGAGACCTGCCAGCAGCAGCGAAAGCAGGAGCCGGTCGTCCGGGTTGGAAAGTCCCGACTCCACGGCCATGGCGGCGTCGCCGTCGCCGTTGAGCGGCGCGGGCACCGCGGTGGGCCACACCTGCTCGAACAACGCGCCGGCCATCGTCACCAGGGCCGGGTGCTCGGTCACAAGGGCGACCCCCGGATCGCTCATCTCCACAATGCACGCGGATTCGACGTCGACGATCAGCAGCTTCAGCGGCAATGTGGAGGCGAATCTGGCGTGAGTGCCGCGCGAGACCGCCAGCCGCACCAGCTTCATGGCCGCCGGGTCGTCCAGCAGCGCCTTCTCGTAAAGGGTGCGGAAGCGCACTCCGCGTTCGCGCGCCTCCTGACGAATCTCGAATCCGGAGTCCTGGGTCGCCAGCGGCGGGCAGACGCAGGTTCGGATCTGCTCCCGCGCGCGGTGCCGCATCTGTCCAAGTCGCGACCGGATCGCCTCGGCGCCGCGCACCGTCTCGGTGCCGGGGACGGCGCCATAGCGCGCCTGCGCGTCGCGGTACATCCGTTCCAGCCCGCCGACGGCGTCGTAGCCGCGGCGCAGCGCGTCCAGCCGATCGGCGAGCAGCGAGACCACCGACGCCTCCGGCGCGACGGCCACGTACCTGGTGTCGCTCGTCATCTTCGCCAGGCCCCGTTCGGCGAGCGCGGCCAGCAGGATCTTCGCCCGCTCGGCAGTGGACTCGAGCGTGCGCGCCAGCTCCGCGGCGTCGACGTCCGGCAGAGTCAGCAAAGCCCGATACGCGTCCTCCTCGTCGGGACCGAGCCCCAACACGTCGAGCGCGTGACCGTTGGCTTGCACTAGTTCTCCTGAGGCGTTGAGGCGTTGAGGCGTACGTGCCGAACGTCGCCGGCCGCCACCGAAACGGCGCCGTCGCCGGTTTCCACGCGGAGCCGACCGTCGGCGTCTATCCGGTCGGCGAGACCGCGCACGGCCGTGCCGTCCGGCATCGACACCGTGACCTGGCGGCCCAGGCTTTCGCAGCGCGCGGCGTATGCCGCGGCCAGTCCGCTGGCGCTGGGGTCTCCCCCGGCTTCACTCCACCTGGCGTACCACCGCTCGACGCGGTCGAGCAGCCCGGCGAGCAGCTCCGTGCGGTCGGCGTCGGCACCTTCCAGGGCGAGCGAGGTGGCGTCGTCGCGCGGCAGCTCCTCGCGCCGCACGGTCACGTTCACTCCGACGCCCAGGATCACGGCGGACCCGACGACGTCGGCGAGTATTCCGACGCCCTTGCCGCGACCGGCGCCGAGCAGCACGTCGTTGGGCCACTTGAGCGCCGCGGAAATCACGGTCAGCTCGGCGATCGTCTCGACGGCGGCCACGCCGGCCAGCAGCGGCAGCCAGCTCCACCGCGCCTGCGCGACATCGGGTCGCAGCAGCATCGACGCCGCGATGCCGGCGCGAGGCGGGGACGTCCAGACGCGGTCGACTCTGCCGCGGCCGCTCGTCTGGTGTTCGGCGGCGATCACGGCGCCTTCGCCGGCGCCGTCGGCCGCGAGGGAGGCCAATTCGTCGTTGGTCGATCCGACGCTTTCGCGCACGTCGATCGATCCCCACAGCCGGCTGCGGCGGCAGTGTTCTTCCAGTCGCCGGACGTCCAACGGCGGACGCTTCTGCGACCCAAAAGCTTCACCACCCACGTCGTCGACCCTATCGCGAAGGTCAACTGTTTCCAGAGTTCTTTTCCCACGGCCGGCGCCGCCGGCGCAAGAGATCACCCGTCGCCGTCGACCGCGACGCCGCAAAGGGCCGTGCCGGTAAGATCCGCCGGGTGCCGGAGGAAATAGACATCCACACCACCGCCGGAAAACTCGCCGACCTGTCCGCCCGCCTCGACGCCGCGGTGCACGCCGGCTCGCAGCGCGCGGTCGAAAAGCAGCACGCCAAGGGAAAGAAGACGGCCCGGGAGCGCATCGCGGCGCTGCTCGACGAAGGTTCGTTCATCGAGCTGGACGAGATGGCGCGTCACCGCAGCCACAACTTCGGCATGCAGGAGAACCGCCCCTACGGAGACGGCGTAGTCACCGGGTACGGCACCGTCGACGGCAGGGAGGTCTGCGTTTTCGCGCAGGACTTCACGGTGTTCGGCGGCTCGCTCGGTCAGGTCTTCGGCGAGAAGATCGTCAAGGTCATGGACCTGGCGATGCGCACCGGCCGTCCGATCATCGGCATCAACGACTCCGGCGGCGCCCGCATCCAGGAGGGCGTGGTCTCGCTCGGGCTCTACGGCGAGATCTTCTTCCGCAACGTGCGCGCCTCGGGGGTGATCCCCCAGATTTCGCTGGTGATGGGGCCGTGCGCCGGCGGCGCGGTGTACTCCCCCGCAATCACCGACTTCACCGTCATGGTCGATCAGACGTCGCACATGTTCATCACCGGACCCGACGTGATCAAGACCGTCACCGGCGAGGACGTGGAGATGGAGGAGCTCGGCGGCGCCCGCACCCACAACACCACCTCCGGCAACGCGCACTATCTCGCCGCCGACGAGGACGACGCGATCGACTACGTCAAGCAGCTGCTGACGTTCCTGCCGAGCAACAACCTCGACGAGGCGCCCGCCTACGCCGCCGAGTCCGCGTCGGAGACGACCGAGGCGGACGCCGCGCTCGACACGCTCATCCCGGACTCGGCCAACCAGCCCTACGACATGCACACCGTGATCACGTCGGTACTCGACGACGAGGAGTTCTGCGAGGTCCAGCCGCTTTTCGCGCAGAACATCGTCGTCGGCTTCGGGCGCGTCGAGGGACGCAGCGTCGGCGTCGTGGCCAACCAGCCGATGCACTTCGCCGGCTGCCTCAACATCGACGCCTCGGAGAAGGCCGCGCGTTTCGTGCGCACCTGCGACGCCTTCAACATCCCGGTGATCACGTTCGTGGACGTTCCGGGGTTCCTGCCCGGCGCCGATCAGGAGTACGGGGGCATCATCCGTCGCGGCGCGAAGCTGCTGTACGCGTATGCCGAGGCGACCGTGCCCAAGGTCACCGTCATCACCCGCAAGGCGTACGGCGGGGCCTACGACGTGATGGGCTCCAAGCACCTGGGAGCGGACCTGAACTTCGCCTGGCCGACCGCCCAGGTCGCGGTTATGGGTGCGCAGGGGGCGGTGAACATCCTCCACCGGCGCGAGCTCGCCGAGGCCGCCGACCCGGACGCCCGCCGCCAGGAACTGATAGCCGAATACGAAGACACGCTGTGCAATCCGTACGTGGCCGCCGAACGCGGCTACGTCGACGCGGTGATCAAGCCCTCGCAGACGCGAACCGAACTCGTGCGGGGTCTGCGGCTGCTGCGTTCCAAGCGTGAGAACCTGCCGCCGAAGAAACACGGAAACATACCTCTCTAGAGCGTTCGGCTTGGTGCGCCGACGCAGCGCATGACTCCGGTAGTTTCGTTATGGGCGTGTGATCTTCAGGCAGGACGACCCGGCGCCCGTATTGAATCGCATTGGAGTTGGGCTATGTCCGCACTTGAGCATGATTGCGCCGGCGGTATGAGGCACCGGTACGCGATGTTGATCGACGTCGGCTATCTGTACGCGGCGGCGGCCGAGGTGCTGCTGGAAGCCACGTCCCGTCGTGAATACAAAGTCGACGCCGAGAAGTTGATCATCACCTTGATCCGCCGGGCAGCCGACCAGCTCCCCGACGGCGAACTGCTGCGCGTCTACTGGTTCGACGCCGCCAGAGACCGCGTTCCCACCGTCGACCAGCGCGTCATCGCCGCGATGGCCCTTGTCAAGGTGAGGCTGGGGAACCTCAACTCGCGGGGACAGCAGAAGGGCGTGGACGCGATGATCCGCACCGATCTGGAGCAGCTGGCCCGGCACCGGGCCATCAACGAGGCGATCCTGCTCGCCGGCGACGAGGACATGGTGCCGGCGGTCGAGATCGCCCAGGCGTACGGGGTGCGGGTGCACGTGTGGGGCGTGGAGCCTCCCTACGGCACCAATCAGGCGGAGCGGCTGCTGTGGGAAGCCGACACCCTCGACGTCATCTCCGCGGAATTCTGCAAGCCGTACTTCACCAAGGAGGGCACCGCCGCGGCGGCCTCGGCCAAGATCGTGGGGGCGCCGATGGCCGAGCCCACGCCGCAGCAGCCGTCCCCGGCGTCGGTCTTCGGCCAGCGCCACTCCGTGGCGGTGACCATGAGCGCCGCCGACGCGTTGGAGGAGGCCGAGCAGGCGCGGCCGTCGTTCGTGCGCGCCACCGCCGGAGGCAAATACGACCAGGACACCGTGACCAGCATCGGCGAATACGTGGCGCACAAGTGGATCTTGACCCGCGGCCGGGAGAACATCGCCGACCTGCTGCCCGGGCCGACCCTGCCGACCGTCATCGACAAAGAGCTCCTGGTGGAAGCCGAGAAGGAGCTGGGATACTCGCTGCGAGACCATCCCGGCGCGCGCATCTGGGTGCGGGACGGCTTCTGGGAACGCGTCAACCGCGAATTCGACATCGAAGGATGAGCGAGGTTTTGGACGTCAAGGTGGTCGCCGGCGCCCCGACCCCGGAGGAGACGGCCGCGCTGTGCGCCGTCCTCGCCGCGCGAGCCCGGGTCGAGCCGGCGGACGCGCACCGGCCTTCCCGTTCGCCGTGGCAGGACCCCGGGCGACGGCTGGGCGCGCGGCGCTCCTGGCGAGAGTCCGCGTTGCCTCGCTGACGTGGCGAAGCGGACGGCGCCGACGGCCCGGTGGACGCGGCGGCGCCTGTCGTCCTAAGCTGCGGACCATGCGCTTCGTATTGGCCTCGGCTTCGCCTGCTCGACTGTCGATTCTGCGTGCGGCGGGTCTCGACCCCGAGGTGATCGTGTCAGGAGTCGACGAAAGCACCGTCGAGGAGGATTCGGCCGGCCGGCTGTGCCGGGCGTTGGCCAAGCTCAAGGCCAAGGCGGTCGCCGTCGGCGTGACCGGCGACGCCTACGTGCTCGGCTGCGACTCGGTGCTGGAGTTCGACGGGCAGCCCTGGGGCAAACCCGCCGACGCCGAGGAGGCGATGGCGCGCTGGAAGCGGATGCGGGGCGCCTCGGGCGTGCTGCACACCGGCCACTGCCTCATCGACGTCGCCCAGGAGCGGCGGCTGACGCGGTCGTCGGCGACGACCGTGCGGTTCGCGGACCTCACCGACGCCGAGATCTCGGCGTACGTGGCCACAGGCGAGCCGCAGCGCGTCGCCGGCGCTTTCACCGTCGACGGCGTCGGCGCGCCTTTCGTCGAACGCATCGACGGCGACCACGGAACCGTCGTCGGGGTCTCGATGCCGCTGCTGCGACAGATGCTCACGGCCTGGGGCGTTCCGATCTCCGCGCTGTGGACCGGCACGGAGACGACAACGTCGACGTGAGTGCCTCGTTATCACCGTCAAAGACCTGTTTTCACTGTTAAGGAGCACCATTCCGTGAACGACACGCTCAACAGCGGCACCGTGCGCGAACACCCGTTGAAGGGCCAGTTCGACACCGCTCAGGCCGACTGGCGACGCACGACCAACTTGGACGGATCGCCCGGCAAGCTCGAGGTCGGCTTCGCCGACAACGGCCTGGTGGCGCTGCGCTACGCCGAAGAGCCCGACGGCACGATCCTCATCTACACCCCGGCCGAATGGGACGCCTTCGTCGAGGGCGTCAAGGACGGCGAGTTCGACATCGAGGTGCTCGAAGAGGACGCCCGCAAGGCCGCCGAAGAGGAAGAGGCTCGCCTCGCCGCCGAAGAAGCCGCAGGCAAGGACGAAACCGAGAAGTAGTCCCGCCCGGCGCGACGCCGGATCCTGGTCTTTTTAGGACAGCTAGGTGCGATCTCGGCCGGCGGGTTCGTCGCCGGCCGGCTGGTAGCACACGTCTCGCGGGCCGAGGGCCTCGCCGCAGACGGTGCAGCGCAGCTCCTGCTCGATCGAGCCGCCGTCGACGCGGTGCGACAGCCGCAGCGGCGGCGTGTCGGCGAGCCACTTGTCGCCCCAGCGCATGATCGCCACGGTGACGCCGTACAGGTCGCGTCCCTTGTCGGTGAGCCGATACTCGTAACGCTCCGGGCGAGTCTGGTACAGCCGCCGCCGCAGCACGCCGGCGGCGACCAGTTGGCCCAGCCGGTCGGACAGCAGGTTGCGCGCCACGCCCAAGTTGCGTTGGAAGTCGACGAACCGGCGGACGCCGAAGAACGCCTCGCGCAGCAGCAGGAACGTCCAGCGGTCGCCGATCTGCTTCAGGGCCGCCTCGACCGAGTCGGCGGCCGGCCGGTTCACCCTGCCCGCGCCACTGCCGGGTCGCGCCGTTGGTTCCGTCACCCTGTCAGCGTACCGAGTCGGTTGTATTTCTGAACCGACCCCGGCTACGGTAGTCGGTGGCAAATCTAAACCAACTCGGTCAGGGGATTCTGGCATGTCAGTCACCACCTATCCGGCAACCGGCGACCGCGGGGAGCCGCGATGAGCGCCGAGACCGTCTATCCGCACTACAAGCCGCAAGTCGGCGAGCCGGCGCCGCCACACCGCTACCCGTTGCTGCTCGCGCTCGCCGGAGCCGGCGTGGTGCTCGTCGTGGCCGGGCTGTTCGTCTCCGGCTGGCTGACGCTGGCCGGCGTGGTCATCGCGGCGGCCGGGCTCGCGGCGTTCGTCTTCAGCCCGTCTCCGATCACGGCCGTCGGCTGGCGACCGCCGCCCGCGCCGACCGGTTCCGGGATCTTCGCCCCGAACCGCGCGCTCGCCGACGCGGACGTGCTGGCCGCTGGATTGGTCGCCGGGCCGGAGGATCTCGCCGTCTCCCACGACGGCCGCACCCTCTACGCGAGCAGCTTCGGCGACGGCCGGATCGTGCGCATCGACCTCACCGCCGACGGCGTGCCGGAAGTCGTCGACCACGCACGGACCGGCGGCAGTCCGGTCGATATCGCGCTGCGCCCGGACGGCGGCCTGCTGGTGTGCGACTGGTCGAAGGGGCTGTTGCTGGTCGAACCGGACGGCCGGATCAGTTCCATGCTGACGCTCGGAACGCTCGTCGACGGCCGCCCGTTCGTGCGACCCGACGGCGTGAGCGAGGCCGCCGACGGGACGATCTACATCAGCCAGGGCAGCGACCGCCCCGGCATGTGGAACGGGGTGCTCGAGGTCCTCGAGGCCGGCGCCTACGGGCGGGTGATCGCGCTCGACCCCTCCACCGGAGGGGCCCGCACCGTGCTGGACGGCCTGTCGTTCGGCAACGGCAACGCCGTCGATCCGGCCGGCCGGTTCGTTCTCGTGGCCGACCAATACCGCTACCGAATCGCTCGGCTGTGGCTTGCCGGACCCAATGCGGGCACGGTCGACGGGTTCGCCGAGAACCTGCCCGGTCTGCCGCACAACATCCACTACGACGCCGACGGCCTGCTCTGGGTCGGCCTGTACCAACTGCGCAGCCCCGTGCTCGACCGAATCAGCCCACGGCCGCGGCTCAAATCCGTGATCGCCAAGCTGCCGGCCAGCGTGGTCGCCGGCCCGGAGCGGCTGCCCGACCGCAAGCCGGGCAGGGGCGCAGTCGTCGCGCTCGATCCCGACGGCAAGCCCGTGCATTACCTGGCCGGGCCGCCCGCGCGAGTCGACACCGTCAGCACAGCCGTGCGACACCAGGACACGCTGTACGTGAGCACCCTGACCGGCGACGCCATCCTGCGGCTGCGACTGCCCGCCTGAACCGCCGCCACGGCCGGCGCCGCCATTGCCGCGCGGCGATCAGC
>JBOGDN010000549.1:0-5161 GCA_050742995.1 Stackebrandtia sp.
GTGCTCGGCCTCCTGGCGGTCGGCCGCCCCGCCGACCGGGCGCACTCCGCCGACGACATCACCGTCGTGGAAGACGCGGCCAGACGCGCGGCGCTGGCCATCGACAACGCCCGCATCCACTCCGACCGGCAGCAGATCGCGCAGGCCTTCCAGCGGGCGTTGCTGCCCTCGGCGCTGCCGACCGCCAAGGGGATCAGCTTCGCCGCCGAGTACGTCCCCGCCTCCACCGGCACCGACGTTGGAGGGGACTTCTACGACGTGCTGGCGCTTGGCCGCGACCGCTGGTGGATGTCGGTGGGCGACGTGTGCGGCAAAGGCGCGCAGGCGGCCGCCGTGACCGGGCTGGTGCGCGACGTGCTGCGGGTGATGGTGCGCGACGAACGTCCGCTGCCGCGCGCCCTCGAGCTGCTGAACCACACCCTGCTCGAGGCGCCCGACGAGGGCCGCTACGCCACGCTGGCCACGGCCATCGCCGAACGTTCCGGAAGCGAAATGGCCGTGACGCTCTACCTGTCGGGGCACGAGCGTCCGCTGCTGCTGCACTCCGACGGCAAGTGCGAGTACGTCGGGACGCTTGGCACCGCGGTGGGCCTGCTGCCGAAGGTGAACGTCCACACCGCCGAGGTGACGCTGCGCCCCGGCGACAACCTGGTTTTCTACACCGACGGGGTCACCGAGCGCCGCAACGGCGAAGACCTTTTCGGACACATCAACATCTGCAACTCGCTGCGCCCTCTCGCCGGCTACCCCGCCGGCGTCGTCGCCGCCAAGCTGCGCAACGCGGTGTTGAACTTCTCGGACGAAGCTCCCCGCGACGACATGGCGATTCTCGTGCTGGGCAACGACAACGACTGACGTGCCGCGCGCGTCGCGTCCCTCCCAGGACCCGCCCTGTTGCGCAGGTAGCCTGGTCGAATGCAGACACCTCACCGGTCCGACGCCGTGCCGCAGATCGCCCGTGAAGCGACTCCCGCCGAGCCGGCGGCCAAACGCGTCGACTCCAAACGGGAGCATCACGGCGACTCGGTCGTCGACCCGTACTCGTGGCTGCGCGACTCCGAGGATCCGGAAGTCCTCGCGCATCTGAAGGCCGAGAACGAGTACGCCGCCGCCCAGACCGCGCACCTGGCCGGCTTGCGCGAACGCGTCTTCCACGAGATCAAGAACCGCACCCAGGAAACCGACCTGACGGTGCCGCACCGCGACGGCGACTGGTGGTATTACTCGCGCACCGAGGAGGGCAAGCAGTACGCGATCGGGTGCCGGGTCGCCGCCGAGGGCGACACTCCGCCGCAGCTCGGCGACGGTTCGGCGCTGCCGGGCGAGCAGGTGCTGCTCGATCAGAACGTGCTCGCCGAGGGGCACGATTTCCTGTCGGTGGGCGCCTACGACGTCTCCTGCGACGGGAACCTGCTTGCCTACGCGGTCGACTACGCCGGCGACGAGAAATTCACCCTGCGCTTCAAGGACCTGCGCACCGGCGAAGACCTGCCCGACGAGGTGACCGGCGTCTTCTACGGCGGCGCGTGGAGCGCGGCCGGCGACTACTTCTTCTACAGCACCGTCGACTCGGCGTGGCGTCCGCACAAGGTCTGGCGGCACCGACTCGGCACGCCGGCCTCCGAGGACGTGCTGGTCGTCGAGGAAACCGACGAGCGCTTCTTCACCGCGGTGGCGATGTCGCGCAGCCGGGAGTACCTGTTCTGCGAGTCGCACTCGAAGATCACCTCGGAGATCCGGCTGCTGCGCGCCGACGACCCCGCCGGCGAGTTCCAGGTCTTCGGCGCCGGCCGGCGCACCGGCGTCGAGCTCGAGGTGGACCACCAGGGCGACCGCTTCGTGATGCTGCACAACGACGGCGCCGAGAACTTCACCCTGGGCTGGACCCCGGTCGACGACACCAGTCAGTTCCACACGCTGCTGGAGCACCGCGAGGACACGCGGCTCGAGCACGTCATGGCCTTTGAAACGCACCTGGCGATCTACCTGCGCAAAAACGGCCTCACCGGGATCCGCATCGTCTCCAACGACGGGACGTCGCGCGACGTGGACTTCGACGAGCCGGTATACAGCGTCGGCCCGGCGCACACCCCGGAATACCGCTCTCGGACGCTGCGTCTGTCCTATCAGTCTCTGGCCAGCCCGGAGTCGGTGTACGACTACGTCGTCGAAACCGGGGAGCTGCTGCTGCGCAAGCAAAAGCCGGTCAAGGGCGGTTACTCCCCCGACGACTACGTGCAGCATCGCGACTGGGCCACAGCCGCCGACGGCACGCGGGTGCCGATCTCGATCGTGCACCGCAAGGGCGTCGAGCGCGACGCGAGCGCGCCGTGCCTGCTTTACGGTTACGGCAGCTACGAGACCAGCATCGACCCGTACTTCTCGATCGCGCGGCTTTCGCTGCTCGACCGCGGCGTGGTCTTCGCGATCGCGCACGTGCGCGGCGGCGGCGAGATGGGTCGGCGCTGGTACGAAGACGGCAAGATGCTGCACAAGAAGAACAGCTTCACCGACTTCGTCGACTGCGCGCGGCATCTGGCCGACAGCGGATGGGCGGCGCCGGAGCGGATCGTGGCGCGCGGCGGCTCGGCCGGGGGACTGTTGACGGGGGCGGTGACGAACCTGGCGCCGGAGCGGTTCGCCGGCGTGCTCGCCGAGGTGCCCTTCACCGACGCGCTCAACACCATCTTGGACCCGTCGTTGCCTTTGACGGTCATCGAATGGGACGAGTGGGGCGACCCGCTGCACAACCCCGAGGTCTACAAGTACATGAAGTCGTACTCGCCCTACGAGAACGTCGGCGACGGCTCCTACCCGCCGATCCTGGCCGTCACCAGCCTCAACGACATCAGGGTGAGCTTCCACGAGCCGGCGAAGTGGATCGCCCGGCTGCGTCACGAAGCCTCGGGCGGGCCGTTCCTGCTCAAGACCGAGATGGAGGCCGGGCACGGCGGCCGCTCCGGACGCTACGACGCCTGGGAGGAAGAAGCCTTCAACCTGGCGTGGGTGCTCGACCGGTTCGGGCTGGCCGACTCATAATTCGACGTCTCCCGGGGGCGACTGTGCCAGCATCGACGACATGAATTTGCTGCCGTCCGACCTGCTCCGGCGCCTGGCGGCAGCGGCGGCCCCCGCCGACCAGGTGCTGCACGACGCGCTGCACGACGAAGGGCCGCTGCGGCACGTGCGCATCGTCGAGCCGCGGCAGGGCGAGACCGTCGACTGGCCGGAGTGGACACCCGACCATGTGCGCGAGTCGCTGGCCGCGGTCGGGATCGCCCGGCCCTGGCGACATCAGATCGCCGCCGCGCAGCAGGCCCACGACGGCGTGCACACCGTCGTGGCCACCGGCACCGCCTCGGGCAAGAGCCTGGCCTACCTGCTGCCGGTGCTGACGGATCTGGCCGTCCACGAGCAGGGGTGCGCGCTGTACCTGTCCCCGACCAAGGCGCTGGCCGCCGACCAGATGCGCGCCCTGGACGCGCTGGCCGTCGACGGCTGCGTGCCCGCCGCCTTGGACGGCGACACCCCGTACGACCTGCGACAGTGGACGGCCCGGCACGCCAACCTGATCCTGACCAACCCCGACATGCTGCACCACGCGGTGATGCCGCGGCACGACCGCTGGAGTCGGGTGCTGCGCCACCTGCGCTACGTCGTGGTCGACGAGTGCCACGCCTACCGGGGCGTCTTCGGCTCGCACGTCGCGCTCGTGCTGCGGCGGCTGCGGCGGCTGGCGCGGCACTACGGGTCCGACCCGACATTCGTCGCGGCCTCGGCGACCGTCGGCGATCCGGCCCACGGCACGTCCCGGCTGCTGGGCGTGGACGTCTCGCCGGTGGTCGAGGACGCCTCGCCGCACCCCGGCGTCACCTTCGGACTGTGGGAGCCGCCGCTGCTGCCCGACTTCACCGGCGAACACGACGCGCCGCTGCGCAAGTCGGCGCTGACCGAGACCGCGCAGTTGCTGGCGAACCTGGTGTCCCGGCAGATCCGCACCATCGCGTTCGTCCGGTCGCGGCGCGGCGCGGAGCTGGTCTCGTCGGTGGCCAAGGAAAACCTCGCCGGAACCGGACGCTCCTCACGCGTGGCCGCCTACCGCTCCGGCTACCTGCGCGACGACCGCCGCCGCCTCGAAGCCGACCTTCGGGACGGGACGCTGCTGGGCGTGGCCGCCACCAACGCGCTGGAGCTGGGCGTCGACGTCGCCGGGCTGGACGCGATCCTGCTGTGCGGCTACCCCGGGACGCTGGCGTCGCTGTGGCAGCAGGCCGGACGGGCCGGGCGCGGGCACACGCCGGCGCTGGCGATCCTGGTGGCGCGCGACGACCCGCTCGACACCTACCTGGTGAATCACCCGGAGGCGGTGTTCGACCGCCCCGTCGAGGCGACCGTGCTCGACCCGGCCAACCCGTACGTGCTGGGCCCGCATCTGCTGTGCGCCGCCTACGAGCAGCCGCTCAAACCCGACGAGACGGAAATGTTCGGCGGTGAGGAGGCCGAGTCGCTGCTGGAGGAGTTCGCCGCCGCGAAGCTGCTGCGCAAGCGCAAGACCGGCTGGTACTTCACCGGGCGCGACCGCCCGGAGGTGTCGCTGCGCGACAGCGGCGGCCGTCCGCTCGAAGTCGTCGACACCGAATCCGGGGAGCTGCTAGGCACAGTAGACTCAGCGTCCGCCCACACCCTCACGCACCCCGGCGCGATGTACCTGCACCAGGGGACCTCGTACCTTGTGGAGGCGCTCGACGAAGACGACGGCGCGGTCTTCGTCCACCCGACACGTCCGGAGTGGACGACGTCGCCGCGCGACAGCACCGACCTGAAGGTGTTGAAGGTCCGCGACTACGTCGACGCCGGACCGGTGGGGCTGTACTTCGGCGAGGTCGAGGTGACCAACCAGGTCGTGGCCTATCAGCGCCGTCGCCTCCCCGGCGGCGAGTTCATGGACGAGGTGCCGCTGCATCTGCCCCCGCGCACGCTGCGCACGGTCGCGGTGTGGTGGACCGTCAGCGAGGCCGCGCTGCGCGAGGCGGGCGTGGCCCGTCCGTCCGTTCCCGGAGCGCTGCACGCCGCCGAGCACGCCGCGATCGGGCTGCTGCCGCTGGTCGCCACCTGCGACCGGTGGGACATCGGCGGGCTGTCCACCGCACTGCACCCCGAC
>JBOGDN010000550.1:0-3169 GCA_050742995.1 Stackebrandtia sp.
TCGCAGGCCCGGAACACCTCGGCGAGCCGTCGCCCGCTGCGGGGAGGCAGGAAGTGCACGGCGTCGGCGACGCCCAAGTCGGCGGCGAGTTTGCGCAGCCACTGCGGGTCGGCGTCGTCGCCGGAGATTCCGCCGGTGACGACCAGCCGCACCTGGCGGGCGCGGTCGGCGTCGATCGCGCGCATCCGGGCCAGGGTTCGCACCAGCACGTCGGGGGCCTTCAGCGGCTGGATGCGGCCCACGAAACCCATCACGCGCGCGTCGTCCGGCAGGCCGAGCGCGGCGCGGGCGCCGCGCCGATCGCCGGGGAAGAACACCTCGGGATCGACTCCCGGCGGCGAGACCGTCACCTTGCGGGGGTCGGCTTCGTAAAGTCCGACGAGCTCGCCGGCCTCGGCGGGCGTGTTGGCCACCAGCGCGTCGGATTCCGAGGCCACCTGCTCTTCTCCGACGACTCGCGTGAAGGGCTCGGGCGCGTCGCCGTCGGCGAGGTCGCGGTTTTTCACCTTGGCCAGCGTGTGCGCCGAATGCACCAGCGGCACGCCCCAGCGGTCGCTGGCGAGCCAGCCGGCCTGCCCCGACAGCCAGTAGTGGCTGTGGACCACGTCGAAGTAGCCGGGCGGGCGGGCGGCTTCGGCGCGCAGCACCCCGGCGGTGAACGCGCACAGCTGCGACGGGAGGTCTCGCTTGGGCAGCCCCTCGAAGGGGCCGGCCGGGACGTGATGCACCACGACACCGTCGGAGACCTCGGCCAGGGGCGGCTGCTCGCTCGAGGTGGCGCGGGTGAAGATCTCCACGTCGACGCCTGCGGCGGCGAGCCGCTCCGAGGTGCGCATGATGTAGACGTTCATGCCGCCGGCGTCGCCTATGCCCGGCTGTGCCAGCGGGGAAGTGTGCATGGAAAGCATCGCCACGCGGCGGACGTCGGCGCGTTTGGTACACGAGGGAACGAGTCGGGGCAGCTGCGGGCGTCTGGAATTCGGCATCGCGGGGGTGTCTTCCTTTTCGCTCCGTGCGCTTCGCGGTGACGCGGCGTACGGCGCCGAGCTGGGGTTCGGCGCTTACTGAAATACGGTCGCCTGTGTGCAACCGCACGGCAGGCTGGCATCTTCCCGGATGACGCTTGCGGACCCCGATACGGCGCGACAAACGTGAGATGCCCGACATTTACGCGTCCCCATACGTCATGACAGGATGCGGCCATGAGCGCTGACAACACCGCCAGTACGCCGCGGGGGATCGCCGTGGTCACCGGAGCCTCGTCGGGCATCGGACGCGCCACGGCCAGGCGGCTCGCCGCCGAGGGCTTCGACGTCGTCGCCGTCGCGCGACGCGCTGAGCGGCTCGAGGAGTTGTGCGCCGAGATCGGAGGCGTCGCCGTCCCCTGCGACATCACGTCCGCGACGGACGTCGACGCGCTGCGGGCGCGGGTGGAGGCGATGGACGGCCGGCTGCGCCTTCTGGTCAACAACGCCGGAGGCGCCCTCGGCTTCGACACCGTCGCCGCCTCCGACGTCGCCGACTGGCGGCACATGTACGAGGTGAACGTGCTCGGCACGCTGCGCGTGACCCAGGCGCTGCTGCCGGGGCTCGTCGCGTCGGGGGAGGGGACGTTGATCGTGATCTCCTCGACCGCCGGTCTGGCCGTCTACGAAGGCGGCGGCGGATACACCGCGGCGAAACACGCCGAAACGGCGATGACCGGGACGCTGCGGCTCGAACTGTGCGGCGAGCCGGTGCGGGTGATCGAGATCGACCCCGGAATGGTCAAGACCGAGGAGTTTTCGCTGGTGCGCAACCGCGGCGACGTCGAGGCCGCGGCCAAGCCGTACGTCGGCGTGGCAGAACCGCTTGTCGCCGAGGACGTGGCCGACTGCGTGGCCTGGACGGCGACCCGCCCGCACCACGTGAACGTGGACCGCCTGGTGGTGCGTCCCTTGGCGCAGGCCGCGCAGCACCGGGTGCACCGCGCGGGCTGAGGCTTAGGAAGGGCCGTCGACGTGCTGCGACAGGTAGTCCCGGATCAACGTCTTCGTCTCGGTGAGAATCTCCTCCTCGCCGTCGGGGTCGCTGCGAAACGCCAGCTTGACAAGGGCGTCCCCAGCCTCGACCACGATGGACAGCGCCAGTGAAAGTCGGTTCTTGTCGGGCAGGTCGAACCGCTCGACGAGCAGATCGCGCAGCCTGTCGGCGAGCACGTCGTTGTTCGTGCGCGAGTCGTCGAGCAGGTGCACGTCCACGGAGTCGCCGAAGTGAAGGGTCCTGAAGCCCGGGACGGTGCGATGCATGTCGATGTATTCGTCGACGGCGTGGTCGACAAAGCTCCACCAGTGCTCGGGCTCGTGCCCGGCGATGCGCTCCGCCAGTCGGGCGAAGTAGACGTCGAGATTCCTGATCCCCAGCGCGCGCACCACGACGCGTTTGTCGCCGAAGAATTGATAGACCGACCCGATCGCCACGTCGGCCCGGCGCGCGATCAGCGTCGTGGTCAGCTTGTCGTAGCCGACTTCGTCGAGCAGCTCCGCGCAGGCGTCCAGCATCCTGCCCACGCGTTCGGCGCTGCGCTGTTGCATGGGCACACGTCTCAGCACCCTCTCGGCGATCTCGGGGCTGGGCTCGCCCAGCGGGGAGGGCACGACGTGTTTCGCCGGAGTGGGCTGCGAATCGTGCGGTACAGACGACACAGGGGCTCCTTGGCAGATCCGGATTCCAATTCTGTCCCACACTGTGCGCATTATGCCAATGGACGCCCCAAAGGCATGAACCCTGGTCAAGCGGCAAATGTACGGTTGACCAGCGAGAACTGCCGGTTTTCTGGACATAGACGGCCGTCTCGCCCTTGACGTTTTAATAAATGAGTAGTACTCACATTTACGTGAACGCCTCCACGCGATGGACGAATTGGTGCGGCGCCGCGGTCGCCGAACCGCGCCGCGTCCTTGCGCCCCGCACCCGCGACGAGATCGCCGCGATCGTCAAAGCCGCACACGCCGAAGGCCGCGCCGTGAAGGCGGCGGGGTCCGGGCACTCCTTCACCGACGTCGCCGCCGCCGCCGACATGCTGTTGCGGCTGGACCGGCTTGACGCGGCGCCGGTCGTGGACGCCGAGACCGGCGACGTCACCGTCCCCGCCGGCGTCCCGCTGCGCGAACTCAACCGGATCCTCGCC
>JBOGDN010000551.1:0-4521 GCA_050742995.1 Stackebrandtia sp.
GCGCGTGCGGGGATTGCGGCGGGCTCATCTGCGCGGGCGGTGGCGGCGCCGCTCCCCATGGCTGTTGCGGCGGAGCGGAGACGGGCGGCGCCGAGGTCGGGTGTCCAGGCGGAGGCGGCGGCGCGCCCCACTGCGCCCCCGGAGGAGGGGGAGGAGGTGTGGCCCGCGGCCCGGGCGGGCCCGGAGGCGGTCCGGGCGGCGGCGGAGCGGCGCCCCAGCCCGTGGCCTGCTCGTAGTGTTGCGAGACGTCGGGGTTGGCAGGCGGGCCCGACTGCGGAGACGACGCGTCGGCGCCGGCGTTCCACGGCATGGGCGTCTGCGGCTCAGCGGGTTGCGCGGGCGGCGGCATGCCGGGAGAAGGCGGACTGCCCGCCGATTGACCGAACTGGGACGGCGGCGACGGGGGCGCGGTTTCTTGCCAACCCCCCGGCGGCGGCGCCAGCGGAAGGCCGCACTGCGGGCACCGAACGGTGCCGGGCGCGACGCGCGTCCCGCAGGCGACGCAACTGCTGTTGTCCATGTGATTTGGCTCCATGCCCGATTACTGGTCCGTACTGGCGGCTCGCCGTGTTCGCCACAGGCCGTGCCGCTTCAATCCGCTTCAATCCGTCTCGTCAAAGGTGCCATACCGCCTCCAGCCTCCCACAGGGGCGCACGGCCATCAGCGATTAAGGTGAACGGCCAATCTCACGGCGTAGGTGTAGGCGTCGGGGTGGGGTCGGGGCTGCCGCCGTTCGAGCCTCCGGGGAGACCCGATTCGGGCTCCGTGGCCGGTTCGGGCTCGGGGTCGGAGAGCGGCTCGGAGTCCTTGTCCTTGGAGTCGGAGGTGGTCGACGGACCGCCGTCGACCTCGACGGCCGGCGCGACGCGGTGCGCGCCGAAGTAGTCGGAGAACCACACCGGCGCCACCTTGACCACGTCGCCGGGCCGCGGGGCGTGGACCATCTCGCCGCCGCCGATGTACATGCCGACGTGGTAGACGGACGTCCAGTCGCCGCTCCGGTCGCCGTAGAAGATGAGGTCTCCGGGCAGCAGCTTCTCCGGCGCCACGGCGCGGTCGAGGGTGTCTCGGTACTGCTGGTTGGCGATGCGCGGCAGCGTCAAGTTCTGCTTGCTGTAGGCGGTCTGCGTCAGACCGGAGCAGTCGTACGTGTCCGGCCCCTCCGCGCCCCACTCGTAGGGCTTGCCGACCTGGTCGAGCGCGAAGCGCACGGCGTCCTGGGCCTCGGCCGCGGCTTCCATGCCGTCGACTTCGGTGCTCAGGTTGAGCGCGGCGTGCGCGTTGTCGATTTCGCTCTTCTGCTCTTCGAGCTGGATCGCCTCGAGGTTTTCGGCGATCAGGTCTTCAAGCTCCTTGGTGTCCTTGTCGAGCTGGTCGGCCAAGTCCTCGTGCGTGTCGTCGGCGATGGCCGAGGCGGCGCGCGCCGAGTCCAGCGACGCCTTGGCCACCGCGGCGTCCTCGGAGGCGTCTTCGGCCCGATCGCGGAGATCGTCGCCGTCGTCGTAGATCAGGTCGGGGTGGAGCTCGAACAGCTCCTTGTATTTGGCGACCGCGTCGATGTCTTCGACCGCGGCCTCTTGATACGCCTCTGCCGCCAGGTCGGCGGCGAGATCGGCCAGGTCGTCCGCCTCGGTGTTCAGGTCGGACCAGCTGCTGAAGGCGCGGGAGGCCTGGCCGCGTCGCAGCTCCGCCTCGTCCTCGGCGTCGGTGGCGCGCTGGCCCAGGTCGGCGACGTCCTTGGCCATCTCCCCGATGCGGGTGGCGTACGGCCCGCGGCTCACCCCGGGTCCCGCGATCGGCGCGTCCCCGCCCGAGGGCACCGCGTCGCCGCCCGCCTCGCCTACGTCCCCTTCGGGCCGAGCTTCGTCGTCGGGCACGCCGGAGTCCATCGGATCGGCGAGCGCCGGCACCGGAGTGGACGCGGCTACGGCCGCCGCGGCGATGAAGCCCAGAAGGAGCTGTCCGCAGCGGCGGGACCGGGACGGGGTGACTGTCATAGGCCTGCCTCGGGGATGCAGAAATACCGACGTATCGGCAATCACAATACGGCCTTAACGCCACATGCCGCCACTCCGGTGCGAAAGCTGAATGGACAATGTACGCAATTCGGGCGGCTGGGTCCCCACGGGCCGCAATGTGGGCCGTTGAGGCTCCGATCACGGCGGTAGGCTCGCCGTCGAGGACGCCGAAAAGCCGAGGTGCGAAATGACGAAGACCGCCCCCTCCAGCGAGGACATGGAACGCGTGAGGGCCTACGCGCGCACGCCCGAGTTCAAGCGCGAAATGGAGGAAAAAGTCGCCTCCGGACAGCGGCTGAGCTACGACGACGGCGTCGCCCTCTACGAGTCCGACGACCTGTCGTGGCTGGGACGCCTCGCCCACTCGGTGCGCGTCGCCAAGAACGGCGACCGCGTCGTTTTCAACGTCAACCGGCACCTCAACCTCACCAACGTGTGCTCCGCGTCGTGCGCCTACTGCTCCTTCCAGCGCAAGCCCGGCGAGAAAGACGCCTACACGATGCGCGTGGAGCAGGCCGTCGAACTGGCCAAGCAGATGGAAGGCGAACAGCTCACCGAGCTGCACATCGTCAACGGACTGCACCCCACCCTGCCGTGGCGCTACTACCCGCGGGTGCTGCGGGAGCTGCAGAAGGCGCTGCCGAACGTCAGCCTCAAGGCCTTCACCGCCACCGAAGTGCAGTGGTTCGAGAAGATCTCCGGCCTGGACGCCGACGCCATTTTCGACGAGCTGATCGACGCCGGACTCGCCTCACTGACCGGCGGCGGCGCCGAGATCTTCGACTGGGAGGTGCGGCAGCACATCGTCGACCACGACTGCCACTGGGAGGACTGGTCGCGCATCCACCGCCTCGCGCACTCCAAGGGGCTGCGCACGCCCGCCACAATGCTCTACGGGCACATCGAGGAGCGCCGCCACCGCGTGGACCACGTGTTGCGGCTGCGCGAGCTGCAGGACGAAACCGGGGGCTTCGCCGTCTTCATCCCGCTGCGCTACCAGCATGACTTTGTGGACTCCAAGGACGGCGTGATCCGCAACAAGCTCCAGGCGCGCACCACAATGGCCTCGGCCGCCGAGTCGCTGAAGACCTTCGCGGTGTCGCGGCTGCTGCTCGACAACTTCGACCACGTCAAGTGTTTCTGGGTGATGCACGGCCTCGACGTGGCGCAGCTGTCGCTGAACTTCGGCGCCGACGACCTGGACGGCTCGGTGGTGGAGTACAAGATCACCCACGACGCCGACTCCTACGGCACGCCCAACACCCTGCACCGCGAGGACCTGCTCGAGCTCATCCGCGACGCCGGCTTCACCCCGGTGGAGCGCAACACCCGATACGAGATCGTGCGCGAGTACGACCCGCCGATCCCGCCCGCCGAGCGTCGCGCCGAACCGCAAAACGTGTGGACCTGATGCCCGCCGGGCACGACCTGATCGTCGTCGGCGCCGGAGCCGTCGGGCTCGCCGTCGCCGACCGGTTTCTCAGCCGTCGCCCCGAGGCGTCGGTGCTCGTGTGCGAGGACGAGAGCTTCCCGGCGGGCTCGCGCGCGGCCGGGGCGATGATCGTGGCGTGGTCGGAGTCGACGGCGCAGGCCAGGCAGCAGGCGGGTTTCTCCGAGCGGATGGACGCCGCCGAGCTGGCGCTGCGGTCCTGGCGCGAGGAGCTGTCCGAGGCTGAAGTCGACGGAATCCCGGTGGTGACGACTCGCGGCCTCAACGTCGTCCTCGGCGCCGCGGCCCCGAAGCCGGAGGTCGACAATTTCGCGGCGATTCGCGAGGTGCTCGACGAGCGGAAGGTGCGGTGGGAGACGGTCGACGTCGAGCTCGTCGCCGGCCTGGAACCCGAACCCGAGTACGGCGCGGCCGAGGCGATCTACATCCCCGAGGAGTTCGTCGTCGACGCCGCGCTGCTTTCGGTCTGGCGGCGACGCCGACTCGCCGAGCGCGGAGCGCGGTTCCGCCGCGGCCGCGTGCGCCCCGTCGAACGCGGCGAGCGGGTGGTCGGCGTGGAAACGGAGTCGGAAGAGGTGCTGGAGTCCGAGGCCGTCGTGCTCGCCGCCGGCTCCGCGTCCCGGCGGCTTGCGCCCGAATCGGTGCGGGACCTGATCCCGCCGCTGTACTCCGGCGTCGGAACGGCGGCGACCGTCAGGTTCGACAAGCCGCGGCCCGTAGACGCCTTCCGCACCGCGAACCGCTCCTTCGCCTGCGGCCTGCACCTGCTGCCGAGCGCCGGAGGAAGCGTGTACGTCGGCGCGACCAACGAGCCGAGCAGGACCCCGCCGTCGCGTCCGAGCGTCTCCGACGTGGAGTTCCTGCTGCGCTGCGCCGTGCTCCAGGTCAACCGGGAGCTGCACCGCGCCCAAGTGGACGGACTGCGCGTCGGGAGCCGCCCCACCCCTGCTGACGCCGTGGCGATGGTCGGGCCGGTCGTCGACGGACTGTGGATGGCCACCGGCGGCCTGCGCGACGGGCTGACGCACGCCCCGGCGACCGCCGACCGGCTC
>JBOGDN010000552.1:0-2376 GCA_050742995.1 Stackebrandtia sp.
GTCTTCGCCCATTTGTCCGAACAGGAACACCTGCAATTCGACGCCTTCAATCCGCGCCAGAGCCAGGAAGGACACCAACCATGAACATCCACGAACTCTTCGCCGAGGTCGCCGACGGCCTCACCGAAATCTTCGCCCTGATCGACATCGCCGAAGAGGAGATCACCGCCGCCCGCAAACGGCACCCGAACGCCGACGATGTGCTGTGGCACTGCTTCTCGCTGCTGAACCCGGCCAGCCTGCGCTACGGCAAACTGCGCACTGAAATGGTCTATCGCGGCCACTGCCGGGAGCTGCTGGATCGCGTCGCCGCCGGGGACGACCTGCAGCCCGGCACCGCCGCCGAGGTCTGCTGCCTGATGGTCGAGGCCAGCCAGGTTGCGCCGCTGGCCTCGCACCTGGCCGGCCTGTACTTCCGGATGTGGGTCAAGGCCGGTCTGCCCGACGTCGCCGACATCGCCGAAACCAGTCAGGCCCACGAGGCCCTAGAGGCCTCGCGCATCGACGACGAAGAGGCCGAGGTCCGGCACCGCCTCGCCGACCGAAACCGGAACCTCCACCTTGACGACATCACATGCGGCGGCCGCCACCACGGCGAACTCGTGAACTGCCGATACGCCGCCAATGACGCCAGCGTTTCCGTCAACGGAAACAACAGCGACAACCCGACGAACGACCACACCCAAACCGCGGATCGTCGTCGAGACCGTCCGGTCTCACCAGCTCCGCATTGAGGAGACAGGCGACCGCACGTACACGCTGACCCCGGCCGGCCGTGCTGTCGCCGTCTCGATCCCCGGCCCCGACCGTCGCACCCGGCATCGCCCGACCCCGTCCACGCGCCGTCGAACCTCACCGCCAAGACATTCGCGCCATGCTCGGCCGCCGTCTGGCGCGCGTGAGTGTGCCGCCGGGCGCTGGGGCGCAAGGGGCCGCAGCAACACCCCGCTCCGTTTATCGAGGCAGGTATGGCGGGGTGTTGCTGCGGTTCGCCCCCTTGCCGCCCTGCGCTGTCCCGGCGGCCTCGGGTCGGCGCGCCAGACGGCGGCGCGGCAGTCCCGCCGCGTTCGTTGAACCTCTGGCGCGACTCATGGAGGTGTGCGAAATGGCAGCTGCAGGTGTGGCCCGCGGCGTGGCGCTGGTCGGGGCCGAAGGACGTGTGACGGCCCTCGAGGCTCGCGTCGACGACCAATCCCGCCAGACCGATCACGTCGACGACGACTGGCGGTGGCGTCAGGCCCGGATCCGGCTGCGGGCGGCGTTCGACAACAGCGGCCTCCCGTGGCCCGCCGGGTCGGTGTCGTTCGAGGTGCGCCCGGCGTCGCTGCCGTATGGCGGGGTGATGTCGGATCTGACCGTAGCCGCCGCAGTGTTGTCGGCTGCCGGCTGTGTGCCCGTCGAAGCCGCGCAGGCCACGGTGTTCGTCGGCGAGCTCGGACTGGACGGTCGCCTTCGTCCGGTCCGGGGGGTGCTTCCGGCGGTGCTGGCCGCCAAGGACAGCGGCGCCGAGCGCGTGGTCGTTCCGGCGGCGAACCTGGCCGAAACCTCGCAGGCGCACGGCGTGACCGTACTCGGCGCGGCGTCGCTGAGCGAGGTCGTGGAGTTCCTGCGCGGCGACCGACACCTGCCCGGCCCGGGTTCGCCTCAAGCGTCGTCGCATCCGCTCTACGCGGCGTGGTCCGATCTGCTGATCGAGCATCCGGCGTGCCGGGCGGTGGAGGTGGCCGCCGCCGGCGGTCACCACCTGTTCCTACTCGGCTCGCCCGGGGCGGGAACGGCGTTTTTGGCCGAGCGGCTGGTCGAGCTCTTGCCGGATCTGTCCGAGGAGGCCTGGCTGGAGGTGTCGTGTCTGCAGTCGCTGGCCGAAATCCTGCCCGCCGAGGCGCTGCCGTCTCGACGGCCCCCGTTCAGCGCGCCGCACTTCTCCTCGACGCTGGCGGCGATGCGCGGCGCCGGTGGTCGGGGCGCGGTGCGTCCCGGGGCGGTGTCGCTGGCGCATCGAGGGGTGCTGTTTGTCGACGACGCGCCGGAGTTTCGCCGCGACGTACTCGACGCGCTGCGCCAGCCGCTGGAGCACGGCGAGCTGTCGATCATGCACCAGCGCGTCTTGACTCGTCTGCCCGCATACATCCAGCTGGTTGCCGCGGCGCGACCGTGCCCGTGCGGCGCGCGGCGGCGTGAGGAGTGCGCGTGCACGCGCGCGCAGGCCACGCGTTATCTGGGACGTCTTGCCGGGCCGCTGATGGACCGCATCGACATCCGCGTCGACCTCGACCGTCCCGACGCGTCGCCGCAGCCGGCGACCCCGGCCGCCTCCTTCGCCGACATCGCCTACAGGGTCGCCGCCGCCCGCGAGGCGGCCGCGCTGCGCTGGGG
>JBOGDN010000553.1:0-1935 GCA_050742995.1 Stackebrandtia sp.
GGCGCGTTCGGGCGTCCCGGCGGGCGTCCCGCGCGCGGCCGCAAGTCCAAGCGGCAGCGCAGAGCCGAGTTCGACAACCTCGCCGCGCCCAGCTCCACGGGTTCGGGAGCGCCGCGCGGCAACGGCGAGACCGTTCGCCTGCAGCGCGGAGCCTCGCTTTCGGACTTCGCCGACAAGATCAACGCGGTTCCCGGCTCGCTGGTGCAGGAGATGTTCGGCCTCGGCGAGATGGTGACCGCCACCCAGTCGTGTTCGGACGAGGTGCTGCAGCTGCTCGGCGAGCACCTGGGCTTCGACGTCCAGATCGTCAGCCCCGAGGAAGAAGACCGCGAGCTGCTCGCGCAGTTCGGCATCGACCTCGAGGACGACGCCAATCAGGGCGAGCTGCAGGCGCGTCCGCCGGTGGTCACCGTGATGGGTCACGTCGACCACGGCAAGACGAAACTGCTCGACGCGATTCGCCGCACCAACCACGTCGACACCGAAGCCGGCGGCATCACGCAGCACATCGGCGCCTACCAGGCGCGCGTGGCGCACGACGGCAACGACCGGGCGATCACCTTCATCGACACTCCCGGGCACGAGGCGTTCACCGCCATGCGTGCGCGCGGCGCCAACGTCACCGACATCGTGGTGCTGGTGGTGGCCGCCGACGACGGCGTCATGCCGCAGACGATCGAGGCGCTCAACCACGCCAAGGCCGCTGACGCGCCCGTCGTGGTGGCGGTCAACAAGATCGACATGCCCGACGCCGACCCGCAGAAGGTGCGCACGCAGCTGACCGAGTACGGCCTCGTCGCCGAAGAGTTCGGCGGCGACACGATGTTCGTGGACGTGGCCGCCAAGCCCGGCACCAACATCGAGGGTCTGCTTGAGGCGATCCTGCTGACCGCCGACGCCTCGCTTGAGCTGCTGGCGCCCGTCGACGGCCACGCGCAGGGCATCGCGATCGAGGCCCACCTGGACAAGGGCCGCGGCCCGGTGTCCAGCGTGCTGGTGCAGAAGGGAACCCTTCGAGTCGGCGACTCGATCGTGGCCGGCGGCGCACACGGCCGCGTGCGGGCCATGCTCGACGAGTTCGGCAAGCGCGTCAAAGAGGCGACGCCGTCGCGTCCGGTGCAGGTGCAAGGCCTGACCGCGGTGCCCGGCGCCGGCGACACGTTCCTGGCCGCCGACGACGACCGGACGGTGCGTCAGATCGCCGAGCAGCGGCAGGCCCGACGCCGGGCGGCTCTGCAGGGAGCGCGCGCCGGACGGGCGACGCTCGAGACGCTCATGGAGCGTATCGCCGAGGGCGAGAAGGCGACCTTGTCGCTCATCCTCAAGGGCGACGGCTCCGGTTCGGTCGAGGCGCTCGAGGAGGCGTTGACCAACCTGGACATCCCCGAAGAGGTGCAGCTGCGGATCATCCACCGCGGCGTGGGCGCGGTGACGGAGAACGACGTCAACCTCGCCAGCGCCTCGTCGGACTCCACGGCGACGATCATCGGCTTCAACGTTCGCTCCGAGGGCCGCGTCAAAGAGATGGCGATGCGTGAAAACGTCGACATCCGCTACTACACGGTCATCTACCAGGCGATCGAAGAGATCGAAGCGGCTCTCAAGGGCATGCTCAAGCCGGAGTTCGAGGAAGCCGAGCTGGGTTCGGCCGAGATCCGCGAGGTCTTCCGGTCGTCCAAGTTCGGCAACATCGCCGGCACGATCGTGCGCGACGGCGTCATCAAGCGCAACGCCAAGGCGCGGCTGCTGCGCGACGGCTCCGTGGTCGCCGACAACCTGGCGATCTCGTCGCTGCGTCGGTTCAAGGACGACGCCACCGAAGTCCGCGAGGGCTTCGAGTGCGGCATCACCTTGAAGAACTACAACAACATCGAAGTCGGCGACGTCATCGAGACGTGGGAGATGCGCGAGAAGAAGCGCGACTGACCCCTCTGC
>JBOGDN010000554.1:0-3304 GCA_050742995.1 Stackebrandtia sp.
GTCCCAGACCGCCCCGACCCGCTGCGCCCGGCCGACTTCGGGCGGCCGTCGCCGCAGCGGGTCGCCGAGCTGACGGCCGGTCGCACCCTCGCCAACCCCGGGCTGCGACTGGCAGCCCGGCTGATCGACATCGTCGCCGTCGCCGGACTCAACGCCGTGGTCAACGGCTGGTTCGTCTACCAGTATCTGGTCGTCACGATGCCGGTGGTCCAAAAGGCCATGGCCGACCCGTCGATCAGCCCCGCCGACCTGGAACTGCCCCCGCGCGCCGAGCAGCTGTTCGTCACCATGCTGGTCATCGCGCTGCTGCTGTGGTTCGTCTACGAAGTGCCGAGCACGGTCAACTCCGGCCAGACCCTCGGCAAGCGGGTGGTCGGCATCAAGGTGGCGCCGATCTACGACAAGAAGCTGCGCTACAGCGGGATCATCTCGCGCTGGTCGCTGATGATCCTGCCGGTGGCCTGCTTCCCGTTCGCGATTCCGCTGGCCGTCATGGACGGGATCTGGTGCCTGTTCGACCGTCCGTTCAAACAATGCCTGCACGACAAGTTCGCCGCCACGATGGTGGTGGAGGTTCCCGCCGAGACGAGCTCGACGACCGTCAAAGGAGAAGCAGATGGCCCGCCTGACCCGCGCTGACCTCGACGCCCTTCCGTCGTACGTCCCCGGCCGCAACCCCGCGGATCTGGCCCGCGACCTCGGCCTGACCGAGGCGATCAAGCTCGCCAGCAACGAGGTGCCGTACGGCCCGCTGCCCGGCGTGGTCGAGGCCGTCGCCGAGGCCGCGGCCAACGCGCACCGCTACCCCGACATGGGTGTGGAGACGCTTCGCCGAGCCCTGGCCGACCGGCTTTCGATCCACGTCGACCGCGTGGCCGCCGGCTGCGGCTCGGTGGCGATGTTCGAGCACCTGGTCAAGGCCGCTTGCGCCTCCGGCGACGAGGTCGTCTACTCGTGGCGCTCCTTCGAGGCCTACCCGATCGTGGTCGCCGGCGCCGGGGCGAAGAGCGTCAAGGTCCCAAACACGTCTGGACACGCCCACGACCTGCGCGCCATGCGCGACGCGATCACGCCCCGCACCCGCGTGGCGGTGGTGTGCAACCCGAACAACCCCACCGGCACGGCCGTGAACCGCGCGGCGCTCGACGAGTTCGTCGACTCCGTCCCGTCCGACACGCTGATCGTCGTCGACGAGGCCTACCGCGAGTTCGTCGCCGACCCCGAGGTTCCCGACGCCCTGGCCTGCTACGGCGACCGTCCGAACGTGGTGATCCTGCGCACCTTCTCCAAGGCGTGGGGGATGGCCGGGCTGCGGGCCGGATACCTCGTCGCCGCGCCCGAGGTGTGCGAAGCCGTCCGCAAGGTCGTGACGCCGTTCTCCGTCAACGCCTGCGCGCAGGCCGCCGCGATGGCGGCGCTTGAGGCCGACGCCGAGATGCGCCGCCGCGTCGAGCTGGTCGTCGGCGAGCGTTCCCGCATGCTCAAGGCGATGCGGGAGCTGGTCGGCGACGTGCCAGACAGCCAGTCCAACTTCATGTGGCTTCCGATCGGCGACCAGGCGGCGCCGTTCGCGCGGCACTGCGAATCTCGCGGGGTGATCGTGCGTCCCTTCCCCGGCGACGGGGTGCGCGCGTCTTTCGGCACCAGCGAGCAGAACGACCGCTTCGTCGACGTGGCGGGGGAGTTCTTCGCCTAGCCGCCTCGCATGCGGCGCTGAGGCGCCCGCAATGCCTGATTCCCGGCGCCGGACGCATCGCCGAGGCCGACCCCCGTCTCGCTTGGGGGCCTCCAACCTCCTCCCCAATGGCTTCAGCCTATCCATTTGGGAGCGCTCTCGGCCAGCCGGCGTCCCACGCCTGTGGACAACCGCCGCGTTGTGGAAAACTTTCCGCGAGTCGTCCGAACAGACGATTGACGCATCGCATACGGCGGTGAGCACCGCGACGACCACGACAGACGCCGCTTTACGATGCAGGGATGCCAACAACTGACGTCATCTCCTTCTCCCGCGGCGCGCCGAGCCTGGACATCGTCGACATCGAGGGGCTCAAGGCCGCCGCCGTCGCCGCCTTCGACGCGGATCCGGCGCGCATCGCCGGGTACGGCACCTCGGTGGGCTACCCGCCGTTGCGCGAGTGGATCGCGGCCAAACACGACGTCGACGTCGAGCAGGTGCTGGTCACCAACGGCTCCATGCAAGCCGACGCCTTCCTCTTCGACGCCCTCGTCAAGCCCGACACCCCGGTCGTCGTCGAGCGGCCCACCTACGACCGCACCCTGCTCGGACTGCGCAATCGACGCGGGCAGCTGCACGCCGTGCCCGTGGAGTCCGACGGGATGGACACGACCGCTCTTGCCGAGCTGCTGAAGTCGGGCGTGCGCCCGGCCCTGGCGCACGTCATCCCCAACTTCCAGAACCCCGCCGGCGTCACTCTTTCGGCCGCCAAGCGCGCCGAGCTGCTGCGGCTGGCCGCCGAATTCCAGTTCGTCATCTTCGAAGACGACCCCTACCTGGACATTCGATTCCGCGGCGAGAGCCTGCCGACGATGCTGTCGACCGACGACGACGCGCGCGTCGTGTTCGCGTCGTCGTTCTCCAAGACGGTCTGCCCCGGCCTGCGCACCGGTTATCTCGTGGGGCCGCGCGACCTCATCGCCGTCATCGCCAAGGCCGCCACCAACACCTACATCGCGCCGAACATGCTCGCTCAGGCGACCATCTACCAGTTCGCGATCTCGGGCGCGCTCGAGCGGTCCGTCGCCTCGGTGCGCAAGGCGCTTGAGGAGCGCGCCGACACCCTGGCATCGTCGCTGCGCCGCCACCTGCCGCAGTCGAGGTTCACCGTCCCCGACGGCGGGTACTTCCTGTGGGTCGACCTCGGCGAGGACGTGGACGTCGCCGAGCTGCTCCCCGCGGCGGCCAAGCGCGGCGTCCAAGTGGTCAAGGGAACCGACTTCGTCCTCGACGGCGGACAGCACAGTCTGCGCCTCGCCTATTCGGCGGTTCAGGCCGACCGAATTGACGAAGGAGTGCAGCGACTGGCCGCCGCAATTCAGGACTGTCAGATAGGCGACACCAATTTGTGACCTGTCCGAGATCAAATACCACGATCGGTTTCGGACAGTGTGACGTTCCGTATAACTTACGTGGCGTAGATACGACATGGCGGAGAGCCGCCACCGCCGTAATTTGCATCGGCTCTCCAGACGGATAAGAATCACAGACATGCGGCGCATCCAGCGCCCGGAGGCTTTACCCCCGCCCCCCCATGTGGCGCCGGGTGGCACTCGCTGACTCCCCCCC
>JBOGDN010000555.1:0-3871 GCA_050742995.1 Stackebrandtia sp.
CCGGAATGGCCGCCGGCCTGGCGCTGGCCGGCCTCGCCGGCAGGGGCGCCGCCGGCCAGGCGGCCGTCGTCGCGGGGTTGTGCCTGCTCGGCCTGGGCTTGGCCGTGGTCGTGCCGGTCGTGTTCACCTCTGCCGCCGACGGCCCCGGCATCGCCACGGTCTCCTCCGGAGGGATCTTCGGGTGGCTGCTCGGCCCGGCCGTCATCGGCGGCGTCGGCGAGTGGCAGGGGCTGGGCGCGGCGATGTGGCTGATTCCGGCGCTGACGGTCGTCGCCGGCGCCGTGGCCCCGTTGGGCATCCGGACGCTGCGACGGGCCGAGGCGCAGCGCGCGCCCGCGTGAGGTTCCTGCGACCCCGCATGACGGCGGGGCCGCAGGACATGGCGGGAAAAGCAGCTCGGGTCAGTCGTCGTGGCCCTCGGCGAACTGGGCCATCATCTTCAGGTAGTCCTCGTGCCAGCCGTCGGCCATGGCCTGCAGCTCGTACATGGTCTTGCCGTCGATCGTTTCGCGGACGATGTCGCCGTGACCGGCGTGCCGAGCCATCTCCTCGATCAGGTGGCCGAGCACCCAGCGCAGCGACCAGGCCTTGACGTCCTTGGGGAACCAGGGCGCGGGCGGCACCGGAACCGGGTGATCCAGGTCCAACTTCGCCACGGCCCGCTCGGTCTCCTCGCCGGCGGCGACCAAGTCGGCAAGCAGACCCTCGAGGGTCTCGTCGGGCCCCATCGTGAAGCCGCCCTCGTAGCCGGCGTTGTGTTCGCGGCCCTCGACGTGAGCGAGCCAGTTGCGCTCCATCTGAGCGATGTGCTTGATCAGGCCGCCGATGCTCAGCTCCCCGGCCGTGGGCGTCAGCCGGGCCTGCTCGTCGGTGAGCCCGTGGGCGATGTAGCGGAAGGTGTCGCGCTGTTGAGCGACGTATTTGAGCAGGTTGTCGCGTTCGTCAACGGTGGGGGGAACGATGCCGCCGGCCATTGAAGTGTCCTTTCGATCGCTGTAGACGTCGAAATCCTGCCACTCGGGTACGACAGTCGACAATCCTGACAGTCCTGGACCGTCCCCTCATCTCGCGATTCGACTCCGGCGGCTAGATTGTGCTCCGAAACACCCCCGACACGTGAGGCTTGCGATGAGCGAAAACACCGACCCCGTCTACGACCTCAACGGCGACGGCGTGCCCGACTCGACCACAAAGGTTGGCGACACGACGTACATCGACTACAACGACGACGGCAAGGCCGACGCCAAGGTCGGCCCGGACGGCAACGTCTACGCCGACCTGGAAGGCGACGGCAAGTTCAACACCAGAGTCAGCGACACCACCGGCGACGGGCTCATCGACACCTTGGAGACCGACACCACCGGCGACGGTCTGCCCGACGTGGTCGAGCGCGACAGCACCGGCGACGGCAAGCTCGATTCCGTCTACAAAAGCGACGACTGACGAAGACCGCGGACGACGCCTCACGCGGATCGGGCTTTTTCGGTTAGAGTCCGGCAATGAGGGACGAAACCGCGGCGCGACTTGACACCCCCGCCGGACGCGGCGTCGTCTTCGCGGCCGTCCTCGGCTCAAGCCTGGCGCTGCTCGACGGCACCGTCGTCAACGTCGCGCTGCCGCACGTCGGACGCGACCTGGGCTCCGGGATCTCCGGACTGCAGTGGGTCGTCAACGGCTACACGCTGACGCTGGCGTCCCTTGTCCTGCTCGGCGGGGCGCTCGGCGACCGCTATGGACGCCGTCGCGTCTTCCTCTTCGGCGTGATCTGGTTCGGCGCGGCTTCGCTGCTGTGCGGCCTGGCGCTCGACACCGAAACCCTGGTGGCGGCCAGATTCCTGCAAGGCGTGGGCGCGGGGCTGCTCACGCCCGGTTCGCTGGCGATCATCCAGACGTCCATCCGCAAGGAGGATCGCGCCCGCGCCATCGGCGCCTGGTCCGGGCTCGGGGGAGTGGCGGCCGCGGCAGGGCCGTTCGTCGGCGGCTGGCTGGTGGACGCGTTTCACTGGCGTCTGGTGTTCCTGATCAATCTCCCCGTGACGGTGTTGACCGTCGCGGCGGCGCTGAAATGGGCGCCCGAGACCCGCGACACCTCGGCGACCGGGCGTTTCGACGCCGTCGGCAGCCTTTTGGGCGCGATATTCCTCGCCGGCGTCACGTTCGCCTTGGTGCAGCACGACCCCGTCGTGTACGCGCTGATCGCACTTGGCGCGGGTCTTGCCGCGGGCGCGGCGTTCGTCGTGGTGGAGCGGCGCGCGCGCACTCCGGTGCTTCCGCTGACGATGTTCGCCGTCCGGCAGTTCAGCGCGATCAACGTCGTGACCTTCTTCGTGTACGCCGGCCTCGGGGGCGTGGTGTTCTTCCTGGTCATGCAGCTGCAGGTGGTGTCGGGGTTCACGCCTTTGGCGGCCGGGCTGGCGTTGCTGCCGTTTACGGCGCTGCTGCTTGTCTTCTCGTCCAAGGCCGGCGCCCTCGGCGAGAAGATCGGACCGCGACTGCCGCTGGCGGTCGGCTCGGCGCTGGCGGCCTTCGGAATCTTTCTGCTGCTGGGCGTCGGACCGAACGCGAACTACTGGAGGGACGTGCTGCCGGGCGTGGTGGTGCTCAGCGTCGGGATGACCGTCGTGGTCGCGCCGTTGACCGCGGGAGTTCTCGCGGCCGTCGACTCCGGACGCGCCGGCGTGGCCAGCGGCGTCAACAACGCGGTCGCCCGCGTGGCGAGCCTGCTTGCGGTGGCGGCGCTGCCGTTGATCGCCGGCCTCACCGGGGCCGCCTACGACGATCCGCTTGCTTTCGGGCTCGGCTACCAGGTCGCGATCGTCGTGTGCGCCGGTCTGTTCGCGGTCGCGGCTGCCGCGGCGGCGCTGCTGGTGCGAAAACCCGCCCCCGACGCGCCGCATGCCGAGCCCCGTACGCACTGCCCCTACTCCACGCCGCAGCCGGATCCGGGCGTGCCGGCGGGAGAGCGTCCCGCCGGGGACTTACTTTTCGAGTCGTCGGTACGTCGAGCGATGCCGCACCAGCGGCTCGCCTTCGCCCCGGCTCGCGCTCATCACCTCGCCGACCACGATCGCGTGGTCGCCGTGCAGGTGCGTGTCGCGGTGCTCGCACGTCAGCCACGCCAGTGACGCGGCCAGCACGGGCACGTCGTCGACGACCGCCGTCGGCACGCCGGCGCCGCTTCGCGTGTGCTCGCCGGTGCGGGCGAAGGACTCGGCGAGCGCGGACTGGTCTTCGCGGAGCACGTTGACGGCGAAGCGGCCGCCGGCGCGCACCAGCTCCAGGCCGACGGAGTCGCGGTGCAGGCACACCAGCAGCAGCGGCGGGGACAGCGACAGCGACGTCAGCGAACCCACGGTCATGCCCCACAGACCGAAGGAATGCCGCACCGTCAGCACGCCGACGCCGGTGGGCACGGCGCGCATGACGTCGCGCAGGTCGTCGGGCGCGACGGCGCCGTGGAAGGCGACGCGGTCGTCTTGACTGGCGATGTGAGGGGCGGAAGGCTTCATGAGGTTTCCAACCTTAATCGAGCCTCGCCAATCCCGCCTATCTCGACGGCCGAGGGGGTTACGGACCGAATTGGTCAATCTACTTAGGGTTTTCCACATTGCGGCGGTTTTGCACAGGAGCGGTCATTCGGGCTGGTCGACGCCTGGTTTTGGGATATGGGCCGACGCCATTGGGGAGGAGGTTGGAGGCCCCCGAGCACGGGAACGGGGCAGGTTCGGCGTGCGCGTCCCCGCCCGTCCCGCACAACTTCGACCCGCTGTCGAACTCGTCGCGCGATCAGAGAAGATCGAGTGCGTGGTCGACACTCAGCCAGACGCCCCGCCCGCCGCCGCGCCGCCTTCGACGGCGCCGCGACGGGGGC
>JBOGDN010000556.1:0-6728 GCA_050742995.1 Stackebrandtia sp.
GCCGTCGACGTACGTCGACGCCACGACCGTCGGACCCTGCTGTCCGAACTGGTCGAGGAAGGTCTGGGTGTTCGCGTTGCGGTCGGCGGCTTCGGCGTCGGTGTAGGGGGTGCCGGTGACGATGACGATCGCCGTGGCGCCGTCGCCGAGCTTCTCGTCGACGGTGACCATGTTGAGCTCTTCGAGAGCCGTGATGACGGCGTCCCGGTCGTTCTTTGAGATCGCCGGCTCCTCGGCGAAAAGCGCCGCCGCGAGCAGGGCCGAGGCCGACTCGACTCCGTCGACGTTGTTCGGCGGGTCGAAGTCGCTTGGAGTCAGCTCGGCGACCAGGTCGGTCAGCTTGTCGCTGCTCGACGGATTGACGAACTCGTCGGTGAACGTCAGCTGTCCGACCGGCTTGGCGCTGGAGTGGCCGAGCATGGACACCACGCCGTCCACATGCTCGGGAGAGGCGGCGCCGATCGAAAGCACCGCGACGCTTTCGTCTTCGAGCACGCCGTTGAGCATCGCCGGCGCGGCCTCCGAGGCGAACTCCTGCTCGTCGGCGGCGTCCTCCTCAAGCTGTACGACCTGGTCGCGCAGGGATTCGTTGTCGCCGCGCAGCGACGAGACCGTCTCCGAAAGCGCGTCCATCGTCGGACCGTTCAGCGCGGTCGTGCCAAGCACGAGTCCGATGGCCAGCGCCAGGAAAACCGCGGTCACCGACACCAGGTGATAACGAAAATTGATCACGAAAAGAGCCTCTGTATCGAGAAGAGCAGTCTGTCCCACCAGTCGGCGACGACTTCGAGAAACGTCAATCCAGCGGTCGAGGCGCCGACGGCCGCCGCCATCGCCGCGATCGCCGAAAGCACCATCAGCAGCATCCCCGACGCCGGGATGTTCTGTTTATACAGCCGACTGACGCCTTTGGCGTCGACGAGTTTGCCGCCGACGCGCAGTCGCGTCAGGAACGTCGAGGCCATCCCCGCGCGTCCCTTGTCGAGGAACTCCACGAGGGTGGCGTGCGTGCCGACGGCGACGATCATGGTCGCGCCGCGCTCGTCGGCCATCAGCATGGCGATGTCCTCGCTTGTGGCCGCCGCCGGGAACGTCTTGGCCGGTACCCCCAGCCGCTCCATCCGGGCCATGCCGGGAGCGCGGCCGTCGGTGTAGGCGTGCACGACGATCTCGGCGCCGCACTTGAGCACGTCGTCCGAGGCGGAGTCCATGTCGCCCACGATCATGTCGGGGCTGTAGCCGGCCTCCACCAGCGCGTCCGCGCCGCCGTCGACGCCCACGAGCACCGGCCTGAACTCGCGGATGTAGGGGCGCAGAACCTCAAGGTCCTCTTTGTAGTCGTAGCCGCGCACCACGATGAGGCAGTGACGGTCGGCGAAGACGGTGTCAAGCGAGGGGATGCCCACGCCGTCCAGGAGCAGCTCGCGCTCGCGCTTGAGGTACTCCATCGTGTTCGCCGCGAACGCCTCGAGCTGCACCGAAAGGCCCTCGCGGGCGTCGGCCATCGCCTCGGTCACCGACTCGAGGTCGAACCGCCGTCCCCGCGCGATCTCCTTGTCGCCGGAGTAGACGACGCCTTCCTCGATGCGCAGCTCGGCGCCTTCGCGGACGGTCTCGAAGATCTCGTCGCCGACGTCGTCGACGACCGCGATGCCGGCTTTCACCAGCACCTCGGGACCCAGGTTCGGGTAGCGGCCGGAGATCGACGGCTTGGCGTTGATCACGGCGAGGACCTCGGCGGCCACCAGCGAGTCCGCGGCGACGCGGTCGATGTCCATGTGGTTGATCACGGCGATTTCGCCGGGATTGATCCGCGAGGCCAGTCGCTTGGTCCGACGGTCGAGTTTGGCGACGCCGACGACGGCGTCAGGGGAGGCCTCACGGCCGCCTCTGCGGCTCGGACGACGCAATGTAGGTAGACGCATCTTCCCTATCTTGGCATTCACTCGGCTCGCGGCCGACTCACGGCGCGCCGACTTCACCGGGGAGAACCGCCCTTGCTTTTCGCCGCGACAGCCAACAGCTCTTCGGCGTGCGCGACCCCCAGATGACTGTCGGGCATCCCGGCAAGCATACGGGCCAGCTCCCGGGCCCTATCGGCGTCCTCTACCTCACGGACGCCCGACACGGTCACCGAGCCGCCGGTGTCCTTGCTGACGACAAGATGCCGGTCGGCGAAGGCCGCCACCTGCGGCAAGTGGGTCACCACCAGCACCTGGTGGTTGCGCGCCAGACGCGCCAGCCGCCGCCCGATCTCCACCGCCGCGCTGCCGCCGACTCCGGCGTCCACTTCGTCGAAAACCAGCACCGGAGGACCGCCGGCGCCGGCGAACACGGCCTCGACGGCCAGCATCACCCGCGACAGCTCGCCCCCGGACGCGCCGCGCTGCAAGGCCGAAGCCGGGGCGCCCGGGTGGGCGCACAGCCGCAGTTCGACCTCGTCGACGCCGTCGGGGCCGGCCCCGCACTCGGCGTCGTCGACGCGAAGCGGCGCGAAACCGCGCGAAACGGCGCGCGGAGAAACGTCTGCGCTCACACGCGCGTGCGGCATGGCCAGTCCGGACAACTCCGCGGTGACCGCCTCGCCGAAACGCGTCGCCGCGGCCTTGCGCGACGCCGTCACCCTGGCCGCCAAGTCGGCGGCCTCGCCCGCCAGGCGATCCCGCTCGGCCTCCATGGCGGCGAGCGCCTCGTCGGAGACGTCGAGTTCAGAAAGGCGGCCGCGCGCCGACTCGGCCCACGCAAGCACCCCGTCGACGTCCTCGGCGTACTTGCGGGTGAGGCTGCGCAGCGCCGCGCGCCGTTCGAAGATCTCCTCGAGCCTTCCGGGGTCGGCGTCGAGAGCTTCCAGGTACGTCGTCAGCTCCCCCGACACGTCGGCGACGATCGCCGAGGCCGCCTCGAGCCGCGCCGCCAGCTCCCCAAGCGCCGGATCGGTCTCGGCTTGGCCGCTCAGCGCCCGATTCGCCGCGCCGACCAGCGTGGAGGCGTCGGCGGACTCGTCGACGCCGTCTCCGTCTCCGGTCAGCGCCGTGTGCGCCTCGGCGGCGGCGACCCGCAGCGCCTCGGCGTGTTCCAGGCGCCGCGCCTGGTCGGCCAGCTCTTCGTCCTCGCCGGGCTGCGGCGCGATCCGCTCGATCTCCTCAAGCCCCAGTTTCAGCACGTCCGCCTCGCGGGCGCGCTCGCGGGCGTGCTCGCGACGCTCGGCCAGCTCGCGGGCGACGCCGCGCCACCGCTCGAACGTCTCGCGATAGTTGACGCACAGCTTGTCGTGGGCGTCGCCGGCATAGCGGTCGAGGGCGGCGCGCTGCTCCGAAGGCTGCAACAGCCGCATCTGGTCAGACTGACCGTGAATCGACAACACGTCCGCGCCGATCTCGGCGAGCAGCCCCACCGGCGCCGAACGGCCGCCCACGTGCGCCCGCGACCGGCCCTCGGACGTCACCGTCCGGCTCAGCAGCAGCTCGTCTCCGTCCAGGTCGCCCCCGGCGTCGACGACGCGCTGCCGCAGCGCGTCGTCGAAGTCGCCGGCAAGCCGCCCCTCCACGACCGCCTTCTTGGCGTCGGGGCGCACCCGGCCGGCGTCGGCGCGGCCGCCGAACAGCAGGCCCAGCCCGGCGACCACCATCGTCTTGCCCGCTCCGGTTTCGCCGGTGATGACCGTCAGGCCGCCGCCGAAGGGGAGCGTCGCGTCTTCGATGACGCCGAGTCCGGTTATGCGAAGCTCTTCCAGCACATCAACAGACTCTAATGGCAACCGGCGACACAAAGCAGGGGCGTGTGTCAGCGGAAGCGATGCCCTCGCCAGCCGTCCACCGGCAGCGCCAGCTTGGCGACGAGACGGTCGGTGAACGGGCGGTCGGTCAGCCGCGCCATCCGCAGCGGAAGCTCGCCGCGTCGCACCGTGACCGTGCTTCCCGGCGGTATCTCCACGCAACGGCCGCCGTCGCACGTCAGCACCGCCGTTGAGGAATACGACGGCTCGACGGTCACCGAGATCGTCGACGTCGGCGCGACCACAAGCGGCCGCGAGAACAGGGTGTGGGCGCTCAGCGGCACCAGCAGCAACGCCTCCACCTCCGGCCACACCACCGGACCGCCCGCCGACATCGCGTGGGCGGTCGAGCCGGACGGCGTGGCGCACACGACACCGTCGCAGCCATATCGCGAAAGCCGGCGACCGTCGATCTCGATGAGCACCTCGACCATCCGGGACGGCTCGCCTTTTTCCACTGTGGCCTCGTTCAGCGCCCAGCTGCGGCCCACGAGCTGTCCGTCGTGCTCGACGACGGCGTCGACGGTCAGACGCTCCTCCACGGCGTAGTCTCCGCCGGCCAGGCGCGCTACCACCGAGGGAAGGTCGTCGACTTCGGCTTCGGCCAGGAACCCCACCTGCCCCAGGTTGACTCCAAGCAGCGGAGCGCCCGCCGGACGCGCCAGCGCGGCGGCGCGCAGCACGGTGCCGTCTCCTCCCAGCGCCAGCACCGCCTCCACGCCGTGAGCCGCGCGGCCGGGTTCTGCCGGCACGACGTCCTTCAGCCCCAGCTCGACGACCTCCTTGTCGAGTCCGCGCACCGCGAAGCCCGACTGGCGCAGCTCGGCGGCGACGGCCACCGCCTGCGCGGCGATGTCCGGACGGCCGGTGTTCGCCACAAGCAGGACTTCCCGCTGCGTCGCGCCCGATTCTGCGTTCACGCGGCACCTCGCTTCTGGCCGGGCGCGTCTCCGGCCTCGATGACAATCCGCCGCACCTCCGCATCCGGAAGCGCCGCGCCGCCCCTTCTCAACGCGCAGAAGAACTCGACATTCCCGGACGGGCCCGGCAACGCGCTCGGCGCCGCCGCGATCGTCTGCCAGCCAAGCGCGGCCGCGGCGTCGGCCACGGCGATCACCGCGTCCGCGCGGACCTCGGGATCGCGCACCACTCCGCCCGAGCCGACCCGCTCACGTCCGACCTCGAACTGGGGCTTCACCATGGGAACGATGTCGCCGTCGGGACGGGTGCAGGCGATCAGCGCCGGCAGCGTCAGCCGCAGCGATATGAAGGAAAGGTCGGCGACGGTCAACTCCGCCGGGCCGCCGATGTCGGCAGCCTCGATGTGACGGATGTTGGTGCGGTCGTGAACGTGGACCCGGTCGTCGGTGCGCAGCGACCACGCCAGCTGGCCGTATCCGACGTCGACCGCGACGACCTCGGCCGCGCCGTCGCGCAGCAGCACGTCGGTGAACCCTCCCGTCGAAGCGCCCGCGTCCAGGCAACGGCGACCCCGCGCCGACACCCCGGCCGAGGCGAACGCGTCGAGCGCGCCGCGCAGCTTGTGCGCGCCGCGGGACACGTAGTCGTCGACGTCGCCGACGAGCACGATCGGATCGGCCGGGTCGACGCTCGCGGCGACCTTGGCGGCGGTGAAGCCGCGCACCCGCACCCGACCGGCCTCGACGAGTTCGGCCGCGTGCGCCCGGGACCTGGCCATATCCCGTCGGACGAGCTCGGCGTCCAGACGCCTGCGCGCCGCCATGCCTTGTCGGCCCTATGCCTCGTCGACGGCCGACAGCGTGTCGGCCAACGTCTGCTGCACCGACTCGAACACGTCCACGTGCCGCGCCGTCGGCAGCTCGGACAGGCCGTCGAGTCGCTCCACCGCCTCGGCCGCGTGCCGCATCACGACCTCGGCGTCGAGGTCCGGGTCGTGCGGGGCGCGGTCGGCCAGATCGGCGGGGCTGAACTGGTTCACTTGTCGTCCCCGCCGGACGACGTCGTCTTCTTGACGGCCTTCTTCACCGTCTTCTTTGCCGTTTTCTTCGCGACCTTCTTGGCGGCTTTCTTAGCCGGGGCCTTCTTGGCGGTCTTCTTGGCCGGGGCTTTCTTCGCCGGCTGCTCCTTGCCTCCTCCAGAGGAGCCGCGCTGCGCGGCGGCGGCCTGCTCGCGCGCCTCGCGCAGCTGGACTTCCAGCTGCCGCACGCGCGCCGTCAGCTCCGCGACCTCCTCGCCGGTGGCAAGACCGACCTTGCCGAGCGCCCGGTCGAGCTCGAAGCGCACCAGCTTCGCCACGTTTTCGCGATTGGCCATGCCCGTGCTCAACAGCTCCTCGGCCATCCCTTGGAGATCCTCGACCTTCTCGCCGCTCTGCTCGGCCAGGTTCCTGATCACCTGGGCCGCCTTCTTACGCGACGCCTCGGTCAAACCCAGCGCCAACTCCAGATACGCGCGCCACGCGTCCTGCATCGTCCACCTGCTTCCAGTTGGGTTGTCGCCTCGCCCGCAGCGGCCTAACACCGGGTCACAGCCGTGCGGTCAGGCGGCCTTGCCTAGCGATCACGCTACCGGGTCTTCGCCGACGGGGGGATGCGGTACCGTCCGTTTCGGTGTAAACGCCTATGGACGGAAGTAGCGAATCATGGCCTCAGTCGAGGAATGCCGCCTAGCGCTTGACAAGTTCGCCGCGAGCATCGCCGACAACGGCGAGACCAAGAAGATGAACTTCGAACGGCGGCTCGCGTGCGACATCACCGACCTTGACGTGTCGTTCCACGGCCGGTTCAGCGGGGGCGCGCTCATCGACCTCGCCGACGGCGACGACCCCGGGGCCCAGATTCGCTTCATCGTCTCCAGCGACGACTTGGTCGCACTCGTCGACGGCGAGCTTGACTTCGGCAAGGCCTTCGCCAGCAACCGGTTCAAAATCAAGGCGAACCTGATGGATCTGTTGAAGCTCAAGGGGATGCTC
>JBOGDN010000557.1:0-16265 GCA_050742995.1 Stackebrandtia sp.
GATCAGCTAGCGGCGGGAAACGCCGAATTTCGGGGTGGAATGCGAAGCGGTCACGGTTGTCGCCTTTCGCGGGCCGCCGAGGGGTCGGGGACGTGCGGCGGCGACCCGCGAGCCGCAAGCCGAAGCCGGGAGGACGGCGGCCGGCAGGTTGCGCCGGCCGCCGCGGAGGCGGTCGTCGTTGCGGATTACGGGGTGTTGTTGGCCAGCGCCAGCAGCCGGTCGCGGGAACCGTTGAAGTGGTTGCGGTCGACGCCGCCGCTGATGCCGCCGACGCTTCCGCTGTCGGTGAACTGCCAGGAGGTCCAGGTGCCCCAGCCCGCCGGCAGCGACGGGTTCGAGGCGCCCCAGTGCGCCACCCACAGCGGGCTCAGCGAGCCCATGCCGGTCCAGGAACCGGTGCAGGAGCTCCACCAGCTGGCGGTGGTGTAGATGACCACGTCGCGACTGGTGCGGGACTTGTAGGTGTTGTAGAAGTCGGCGATCCAGTCGCGCATGGCCTGCTGCGACAGGCCGTGGCATCCGGCTTCCAGGTCGAGGGCGCCGGGCAGGGTGAGGTTGTCGGCCGACCAGGCGCCGCCGTGGTCGGCGAAGTAGTTGGCCTGGGCCGCGCCGCTGGAGTTGGCGGGACGCGCGAAGTGGTAGGCGCCGCGTATGACACCGGCCGCGTGCGCGCCGGTGTAGTTGGCGGCGAACCTGTCGTCGATAAAGGACGTGCCTTCAGTCGCTTTGATCCAGGCGAACTCGATGCCGGATCCGCGTACCGCGCCCCAGTCGATGCCGCCCTGGTAGTGCGATACGTCGATTCCTTCGGGGTTGGCCTCTGTGGCCGGATCGGCCGAAGCCGATGCCGACGCCCATATCGCCAGGCCGGCCGCCACCGCGAACGCGGCGACGATCGACAGCACCTTGCGGAGGAGGCGCGAGTGCCGGGTATTCGCGGTTTCGTGGTGTGAACGGGCTGAGGGTTCCACGATTCGCTCCTTGTTGGCATGTGAACAGTGGGCCGGGCGACCCACGTATGCTCAACATTGAAGCCGGTCTTCGATATCTGTCAATATATTGACAAATTCCTTCGGCGCGAACTCGACCACACTACGTGGTTTACGCGGCCCACGCGCCCGCCCGCACCCCGAACCGTCCCCAGAACGAACCAGAACACAAACGCCTCCGACGTCGGCTAGCTGGTGAGAGGCCCGCGTTTGAGTTGGCTGAACCACGGACCGACCGGTGGAGTCGTCAGGCGGCGAACCAAGTCTCGATGTCTTTGTGGAGACGGGTTTTGAGCGTCGGCGGCGCCGTAGACGCGGCCGCCGACTGTCCGGCGAGCTGGGCCAGCTCGCTGTCGGCGAAGCCGAGACGGTCCCGCAGAATGCGGTACTGCGCGGTCACATCCGCCCCAAACAGCAGGGGGTCGTCGGAACCCAGCGCCACCGGCACGCCCGCTTCGAGCAGCGTCCGGATCGGGAGGGTTCCGAGTTCGGCCACCCGGAACGGCGGGTACGACGTCGGGCACACCTCCAGCGCGACGTTCCGCCGCGCGAGGAGTTCGAGCGTCGCGGGGTCGGCCGCGGCCGTAATGCCGTGCCCGATCCGTTGCGCGCCAAGAATTTCGACGCACTCGCGCACGTGCCAAGCAGGCTCGTAGAATCCGCTGTGCGGCGCGGTCGTCAACCCGGCGTCCAGGGCATGGCGAAACGCGGCGGCGAAGTCCGCCACACGACCCAAACGCTCGTCATTAGACAGTCCGAACCCGACCACGCCCTGGCCGGCATAGCGGCCGGCCAGCTTGGCGAGTCGCAGGGCATGGTCGCCCGACCTCGCCCAGCTCGACGCGACGATCACACCGGCGTCGTAGCCCTCGACGCCCGCCAGCACCGCTTCGACGACCGGTTCCATCCCGCCGAGCCTCTCGGCATACGAAGTCGGGTCGACCTGGATCTCCACCCAGTCGCAGCCGTCGGCGACATTGTCCTGGAGCGCTTCGGTCACCACCCGCTCGATGTCGACGGCCGTGCGCAGTGCGTCGCGCGCCGAGTCGTAGATCCGCTGAAAACTCGACCAGTCGTGACCGTGATCGGCCGTCAGCGTCGTCGTCGTGATGTCGTAGCGCTCGGCGAGTTCGGCCAGGGTCGCCGGGCGCATCGACCCGGTCAAGTGCAGGTGGAGGTTCGCCTTCGGCAAGGCTGTCAGGTCTGCGGACACCCGTTCAGGCTACGGGCGGCTTCTCTGACGTGTGCCGGTTCCGGCTCACTTTCGGCCATCACAGTGGATGGCGTCACCGGACTCGCGTGCACGCCACTCGTCGGCGAGTACCGCCCACATCTCGGCGTCGACCCGCCGGCCGTCGACCACGTACAGCTGTCGCAGCGTGCCTTCGTGCGTCATGCCCAGTCGCCTCGCCACCGCTTTGCTCGCCTCGTTGCGTGTGTCGCACAGCCAGCCCACCCGATTCATTCCGCGCTGGTAGACCGCCCAGTCGACCATAAGCTCGGCGGCTCGGGTGACAAGTCCACGTCCGATGGCTCCGGGCGACAACCACACTCCCAGTTCACAGGAGTCGACATCGGTCTCAAAGACCCGAAACATGGTTCCGCCGACCAGAACACCGCCATCCCAGATTCCGTAGATCCGGCCGCTGTCGGTCGCCTGGCGGTCGGCAAAACGCCGCAGAAGCCGCTCGGAACTGTCGACATCAGACACACGGTGAGCCATCGGCAGCCAGGGGGCGAGGAACTCTCGGTGCATGTCCATGAACTCGGCGAACTCGGCGGCGTTCCAGGGTTCGAGTGGACGCAGTTCAGCCGCGTGGTCCAGTGAAAGCGACAGCAAGACGGAATCCCCTCAGATCTACCAGCACCGCTGTTTCTCGACGGACGATAGTCCGCGGCAGTCAGACCTGCCACGACAATTCGGCATGGCGCCCATGTAACGCGGACATCGCCTTTCGGCGCCGGGAGTTCGGTCGGTGTCTGGGGGTGGCGTTCCAGCTTGTCGACGATCTGCCGGGTATCTGGGGCGATCCCGCCGTGACCGGCAAGGCGGTCTACTCGGATCTGCTCGCCGGAAAGAAGAGGAAGTCGCCGGACGACCTGTTCGCTTCTGCCTCCACTTGATCCAGACGCGGTTCGCCCAGCCAGATCGTGCAGGTTCCGGTCTGATGCAAGCACGTGACCGTGGCGGGAGTCTTGGGGGCGTAGCCCTCAGCGGGGAGCACGGGGCGGCGCCCCGTGGCGGCGAGCGAAGCGAGCCAGAAAATGTGAAGGAGCTGCGCGTCCCACCGCGTCCCACCGCGATGTGAACGACTCACCCTCGCGCTCACGTGCGGCGTCAAGATGTCGTGTCGTCGTCTGTCGGCTGTTTTTCGGTGTCGGAGACTGTTGTTCGGCGGGGAGATTTCAGGGTGTAGATCTTGCCGGCCCATTCGAAGCGTCGCCCGAATGCCGCCAACGTGCCGGCGGCGATGAACAGCACCGTGCCCAGATATTCCAGGTAGGCGTATCGAATGGTGTCGTGTCGTTCCAGTCCGCGGCATACGATCGCGCCGGCCGCGGTGCGCACGATGAGGAGCCCGGCCGCGGCCAGCGCGAAGGGGCGCAGTCCCGGCACGGGCACGGCCGCAAGCGCGAGCAGGGGCGCAAGGGACACCGATACGACCTCGGCCATGCCCGGCAGCGCGTTGGGCCAGTATCGGCCGGGAGCGTACACTTTGGCGTTGAGGAACTGCCGGTACAGCCACCGCACGCAGCCGCGAAAGCCGCTGACGTCGACAGGGGAGTCGACGAGCGCTTCGGGAACGAAGACCACGTCCAGCCCGCGCCGGGCGAGTTCGGAGACGACGGGGGAGTCGTCGCAGGCGGTACGGGTCCAGATCTCGGCGACGCGCAGCCGACGAAAGGTCTCGGCGCGCATGGCCAGCGACACGCCCGCCGCGAAGCGGCTGCGCGCGCGGGCGAAGTAGGTGATCGTGTAGGTGTTGATCGCCCACGCCGTCGCACGGGGCCAGACGCCGGGGCCATGGTGCGTCAGCCACGCCAAGCCGGTGGTGAGGCCGACGACCGGGTTCTCAAGCGGCGCGACCATCTCGGACAGCCAGCGCGGGGAGAAGTCCGCGTCCGAGTCGGCGAAGGCGAGCACTTCGGCGTCGCCGACAGCCTGCGCTCCGGCCGCCATGTTGAGGTTCTGCTGGCTGCACTCAGAAGCGACGCCGGCGACGACCACTCGCGCGCGAGCCGAACCGGTCGCCAGTTCTCGCAGCACGGGGTACGCCGGGTCGGTCCGGCTGCCGACCGCGAACACCACCTCGTAGTCGGCGTAGGACTGCGTCAGCAGCGCCCGCATCCGTTGAGCGAGCTTGTCGTCGACCGCCCAGCACGGAACGATCACGGCTGCCCTGGGATACCCCTTTTGAAGCTGAGGCGTCGAATATCGACGGACATAGCGAATCGCCAGCGTCGATCGGGCCGCGAAGACGATCCCCGCCGCGGCCACGACACCCGCAAGCAGCCAACTGACAATAACTACAACACTACCCAGCGGAGGGCGGGCGACCGCGGGGTCGCCATGGCCGATCAGCCTTCCGACAGAATGAACTGTGGGTAGTCGGTGACGTCGAGTTCGAACTCGTCGCCGTCGCCGTAGTCGGAGCGGGTATGCAGCGTCCGTGACTCCCCGGTCATGGGGTCCACAAGCACCGGATGCCTGCCCAGGCTCTTGTTTGTCGCGAAGGTGGTACGCCGGGGCTCGAAGTCGTCTCGCGGCGGCGCCGTGGACCACACCGCGACCAGGCCGCGGTCGTCGGCGGTGGTGAACCGCACCGCCCGCAACTCTTCCTTGACGAGGGTGTAGACGTCCCCGGCCACGTTGATCGGCACGTTCTTGACGTGCAGCGGGAGGGCCTCACCGTCGACATCGGTTACCGCGGTGTGGAACTCGGGATCCGGAGTGGCTCGCCCGCCGGTCAGGGCGCTGATCCGCCCGAGGACGAAGAAACCCTGTTTCGGTTGCAGCTCGTCGTTGACCATTCCGAAGTTGTCGTTGTCGCGGGCGGCGCTGTGTCCCTGGTCGATGAGCTGGTACACGAAGCTTTTGTCGGCGGTGAGAAACCCGAGCACGAGCATGCGCGCGGTGTTCTTCGCCTGTTGCTCCTCGCTCATCGATTCCAGCGTGTCTTCGGGGAATTCGCGGTTGGACAGAGACGGGATGCCCATTTCGGTCATCCAGACCTGCAGCTTCGACTGCTGCAGGAGCATGCGCGCCTGGGCGCGGTAGTCCCGCATGACGCCCTCGAAGTGGGGGTTGGAGCTGGCGAAGGTCGTGAACTTCGGGTCGGGGGTGCGGGGGCTGTACTCGGCGTGCAGGTTGTGACGGTAGGTGTAGTGGTGCATGCAGATGCCGTCCAGGATCGGCGACGACTGCCGCAGCTGTGCGATGGCGGGACTCTCCACCTGGACCGAATTGATCAGCACGACGTCCGGGTGAGACTCCTTGATCCGGGTGGAGGCCTCCTCCACGTGCGCGGAAAAGCGGGTGAGCCATTCGCCGCCGGTGTAGTCGCCGCCGTAGGTCTGCTTCCAGACTCCGTTGCCCGGTTCATTCGAGAACATGAATGCGCCGACGTCGGTTCCCCACCGTTCTACGGCGGCCATCACCATGTCGACGGGCGCCGAAAGCTCTTTGTCGGTGCCTACGAGGTCGTTGTAGTCCAAGGTGAACAGTGGTCGGATCCCATGCTCCTGCATGGCCGTGACGGCGTCCTCGAGAATCTCCTTGGGCTGGTTCGCAGACCAATCCCAGTGACTGTAGACGAATCCATTCCGTATCCACTTCAGACCAGCCGCCACCGCGAACGGCAGGGCCGTCTCCGGGGCCATCCACGGATAGTCGTCGACGAGCTGGAACTGATTGACCGCCCCGATCTGGACGCTGTCGGGGAGCCGGTCGGGATCGAGGCCGTCGAGATCGACGAGGTCGCCGACGGGTCCGCTGAAGAACTTCCGTCGCAGCTCATCGACCTGATCCTTGCTCGTCGCTGCCGACGCCCGACCGGGTGCGAAGGCCGTGCCGGCCAGCCAGGCGCCCGCACCCAACGCGGCGGCGGCGCCCAGGATCTGCCGGCGGGACAGATTTCCTGACGTGTGTTCGTTCATGCTTCGGCTCTCCCTCGGGTTCTATTTGCCGGTCTCGATCGGACAATTCCCACAGTGGACGTACACCACGTCGCCGCCGAGCGGTACCGTGACCAGGCCGTTCTGCGGTTCGAGCGTGTGCGTGACGCCCATCGTGTCGGTCACCTTCACCGGATCGTCCACGGCGATCCGGACATCCTGTTCTCTCTCCGGGGACCACATCACTCGGACGTCGTCGCCATGGCCTTCGTAGCGGTAGCTGCGCACGTCCGCGGGACTGTCGTCTCGGCCGTCGTAGTCCAGTCCGGCCAGCTGGTCGGTCATCACGGAGTAGGCGACATAGGACGGTCTTGGGGTGTAGTCGCCAAGCGGGTCGTCGTCGCCGCGGACGAGTCCGAAGGGTCCGCTGGCGTGGTCGGCCAGGTTGTACCAGCTGAGGCTCTCCACGCCCGCCTCCTGGGCCAGGACGTACAGGCGCGGAAGGTACGCCGACTGTTCGCGCTCGGAGACCTGGTCTGCGCGCCAGCCCGCCTCGGTAGCCCAGATGGGAACGTCCCCGGCGCCGTATTCGTCCATCAGGTCGCGTACCGCGGCCATGTCCTGCACGACGCCCTCCTCGGGCGGGCACCACTTCGCGTCGCCGCAGCCCTTCTGGTACGGGTGCAGCGCGAGAACGTCCAGATGATCCAGACCGTCGTTGGCGAAGAACTCCTCAAGCCACGGCATCCAGGTGTCGGTTCCCTGGTGCCCGGCGGCGACCTCGGGGGCGGCCACCGTCACGTCGGGACGTTTGCGCTTGACGGCTTCATAGACGACCTCGGCGAGCTTGGCGTAGTAGTCGGGACGGGCGTCGGCCGGGCCGTCGCCGACGTCGCCGAACTTGGGCAGATTGGGCTCGTTCAGCACGCCGACCTGCTTGATCTGGTCGCCGTAGTGGTCCATGACCTCGCCGACGAAGGCGGCGAAGGCCGCGCGACCCGCATCTGTGTGCGGCGTGGCGCCGTCGTCGTGGTTGGCGTTGTACAGGCCGAACTCGGTGATCTGGTCGAGGCCGTGCTCGTCGAGTTCGTCCATGTAGTTCTGGTAGCGTCCCTCTAGGACGGAGAAGTCGTATACATTCTCGGCGGTTTCGATCTCCTGCCACTGCTGCGCGTCGCGTACCCGCTCCACGCCGATCCGGACGGCCAGGGCCGCCAGCCGGGTGTCCCAGCCGTGCCCGAAGTGGGTCTGGGCGCCGTAGACGAAATCGTCGCGGCCGGCGCCCGCGCGGTCGGTGTCCGGCGTAAGGGCGAGTTCGGTGTACGCCGTGGCGGATTCGTCGCCGTCTCCCGGCCTCACCGCGAGTTTGTAGTGACCGCTGGCGTCGAGAGGCAGGCGCAGCCTGGCCTTGTCGCTGTCGTCGTCGAACACCAGCTCGCCGGCGGCGACCTCTCGCCCCCAGTAGTCGGCGACCGTCCAGATCGCCGACTCGGCGGCAGATTCGATTTCGACGCTGGGCTCAGCGCCTTCGGTGAAGATGTTTCCCAGCACCATCGGCGCGATCTCGACTTCGGCGTCGGACTCGGCCGCCTTGAAGACGGTGATGACGGCCAGGACTAGCGTCGAGGCCGCCCCGGCCGTGACGATGAGCGATGTGGATCTAGGGTGGATTTTCGTCATCGTGTGGTCTCCTTCGGAGAACCCCACCCGCGGAACACGAGGGTGAGAGCGGTCCTGTCCCGGGCCGGACCGCCTCGTGTAGTTAACGATAACGTAATCGTTCGTGCTCCCGCAAGATCCCACGCGAAGATCCGTGCCGCGGGCCCGCCGAATGCACTGCTGCTCATGGGTAGTGGAGTCGCCGCGGGTGAGATGATGTGCGCGTGCCGCAGGATGAGCGGCGTGCGAAGTGAGTTAACGATAACTTCTCCGAGTGATCCGTTCGCTGTTCGCAGCGGCGATCCACGCGCTGCCGGCGCCGTCGCCGAGACGCACGCGAGCGTCTACGGCGGTCACGACTACGCGCCTTCCGAGTAGATCTTTTCCAGGTGACGAATGACGTGCAGTACTCGTCCACGCCGGCGCGCTCCCGCGTCCGGTCGCGTCGTGACGGCCGACAGACTGTCGAGCAAGGTGTGAACTTCCCACCCGCCAGGGGTGGAAACCGGATTGTGTTTCGGAAGGGCCGGCACGATAAATTCTCGTGTGGACGATCGCCAGTGCGCCAGCCCGCCGGGAGCGAACGGCTGCCGCAACAGCAACTGTCCGGCGGAACCGTGGACGGCGGCGGTGTAGGCCGGGCCCGGGCCCGCGGCGTGCTGTCGGTGATGGACGACGGCCATGATGGAGCCGCCAAGCCGGTAGGCCGCGACAGACGGACCAGTCTCGTCGGACGAGCGTCGCAGCCAGTCGATCCGACTGATCTTCAACCTGGTGATCTCGGCGGCGAGATCCGCGGCCCAGACGGCCGACTCGAACTCAGTGGCCGGTCGTGCTTCGTCGTCACGCCAGGATCGTCTCGCCGGGCAGCCATAATAGACGGTTATGGTGACGTCGGTGATCGCGCCGACGCGGCCCTCCGCAACGGCTTTCCGCGCCGCGATCACGTCCGGGGCCGCGACGAGCGGCAGCAACGGCTGCCAGTTGGTCGCCGCCGACAGGCGATCCAGATGCGCGCACAACGCGTCGACGCCGACGAGCAGCGGGATCCCGGCGGCGATCACGTCGTCGACTGCGGCGTCGTTCTCGTCGCATGCCACGGCCGCCTCCGCGCCACGCAGGTCCGACACGGCGACGTCCTCGCGGACCTCCAGGGCGGGCGCCATCGTGGACCGGGCCCGCTCGTCGAGCAGCGCGATCTTCACGGCCGCTCCTCGGCGACGTCCGGCTGCGGCGGCCAGGTGGGAAGATCGACCTCTCGACCTTCACGTTCGGCTCGCTCCGCCGCCGCGAGCATGGCGACGGAGTGGTATCCGTCCATTTCGTCGACGGGGAGGACGCGGTCTTTCACGACGGCTTCCAGGAACAGCCCATGGGGCGTGAACTCGAATTCACTGCGGGTGAAGTACGGCGGCAACTCCGGATAACACCAGGCCTGTTGTGCCCGGTCGAAGAAGGCCAGGGGTTGCGCCTGGGGACCCCACACCCGTGTCGACGGCAGACAGCCCCGGTACTGCACCAGCTCGCCCTTGGCGCCTGACAGCTGCGCCGCCACCGGAACCGCCGACTGGGTGGCGCTGCTTTCGATCACCCCGGTGAAACCGCGTTCCACACCGGTGCGATCCGTCGCGGGGTATCGCAACAGGACGATGACGTTGTCCTCGACGGGGAGGTCGTGTGACAGTGTGTTCGACATGCACACCACCGAGCGCGGCGGCCCGAACATCCACTGAAACCACAGTGCCTGGTGACAGGACACGAAGAACAACGCGCCGCGGCCTTCGTCGTGCGGGTCGCCCCATCCGGCCCGTTCGGCGATACTCGGGTAGGAGAAGTCTCCGGCTTCCGCATAGCCGTAGTGGCCGTGTGAACGGCGCACCCTGCTCAGCGACCCAAGTCGTCCGGACTCCACCATGGATTTGATGTGCAGCGGAATCGGATTGAACGCGATGTTGAAGGCGGGGAAGAAACGTACGCCGTGCCGTCGCACCGCCTGGACGATCCGGGCGGCGCCGTCCATGTCGGCGGCGATGACCTTTTCCGCCGCGATGTCCTTGCCGGCCGCGGCGGCGGCTTCGACAAGCGCGGGCTGGAGCCGGGGCGGAGCGCACAGGCTCACCGCCTGGATGTCGTCGCGGGCGAGCAGAGTCTCCAGGTCGGATTCGAAGGAGACGTTCCAGTGCGCGGCGCGTTCCCGACCTCGATCGGCGTTCTCGTCCCACACCGCGCGCAAGTCGACCATCGGGTGACGGCGTGCCATGCGACAAAACGCGTCGGCATGGCCGAACCAGAAGCTCAGTTGTGCCACACCCAGCCGCGCCGGCATCAGACCGCCACCTCCACCGTGGTCAGTTCCCGGGCGGAGCGCTGTATGGCCTCGATGAGGCGGTGGGTGCGAACCTGGTCGTGCAGGGACGGCAGCGGCTCCGCCTGGCCGTTTACCGCGGCGAGGAAATGCGTGATCTGGGCGGACTGCCCGACTTCGCCGCTGTGGTCGTCCCAGCGTCGGAGCGTGCCGCCGGACCACGCGTCGGCGCTCCACTCCAACCAGCCGGCGATCGGGTCGGCCTCGGCCATACCCGCGGTTCCGATGACGCGCACCTGTCGCAGCCCGGGCCGGGGTCGTTGCGCGCGTCCGGACAGTTGGAGGCTGCCCACGGCCCGTCCGCCGAAACGGAACGACACCACGACGTCGGTGTCGGCCTCCGGCCCGCTGTCGGCCATGACACGGTCCGGCAGGCAGAAAGCCGAGACGTGGGTCGGTTCGCCGCACAGGCGCCTGATGACGTTGAGCATGTGGATGCCGCCGTTGATCAGGCGGCTGCGGCGGCGTTGCGGATCGGAGGCCAGGTCGATACCGGTTTCAAGGGTGGCGACGATCGACAGCGTCTCGCCGACGACCCCTTCGTCCAGCAGCCGTCTCAGGCGCGTGATCACGGGGCTGTGCAGCCAGTTCTCCGCCACCATGGCGACGGGCCCGTTGACGCGGCGCGCGACCTCGGCCAGCTGTGCGACCTGGTCGGCGGTGACGCCGGCGGGTTTCTCCACCAGGACGTGCTTGCCCGCCGCGAGGCTCGCCCGAACCTGTTCGGCGTGTTCCTCGGGAGGGGTGCAGACCGCGACGACGGTGACGTCGGGGTCGTCGAGAGCCTCGGACAGACGCGTCGCCGAACGCGGCGCCGACCACATGGAGGCCGCCGCCCCGGCGACGGCGGAGTCCACGTCGATCGTCCACAGCAGTTTCGCGTCGGCATGACCGCTCCAGGACGGGAGGTGCCATCGGCGGGCGATACGTCCACAACCGACCACAGCGACACCGTGGGCCGGTGACGATGTTCGTGCCGAATCCACGTCCCTGCGCCCCATAAGATGTCGATAATATGACAGGCGTCTCGACGGCTAGGTTACCGTTAACGTAACGTGATTCTATGGCCGATGTCGGGCGCTGTCAACGGCCCGGCGGCAGCGGGTTAGACGGATTGCTGAAGGGCTCAGATGAGCGAGAGTGAGCATCGTCCCACCGTGCGGGATGTGGCGAGGGTTGCGGGAGTCAGCGCCATGTCGGTGTCGCGCGCGCTCAACGGACGGCCCGGCGTCGGCGCCGAGACCGTGCGGCGTATCGAAGACGCCGCCCGCCAGCTGGGCTTCCGGCGCAACACGCTCGCGGCCTCGCTGCGCAACAAGCAGCAGCTGTCCCTGATCGGCATGATCGTTCCCGACCCCCACACGCCGTTGTTCACCTCGATCGCCGTGGAAGTCGATCGTCTGGTGCGGGACGAAGGACTCATCGTCGTCACGGCCAGTTCGGACCGGGATCCAGTTAAGGAGCGGGGCCTGGTCCAGGCGTTTCAGCGACGCGGTTTCGACGGCATTTTGCTGTTCTCCGAGGACGACGATCACTCCTACATCGCCCCGGAGCTCGAGCGGGGCCGCCCGATAATCTTTCTGGGCTCGGTGCCCCGCGGAGTCGAGGCGCCCTGCGTGCTTGTCGACAATCGCGGTGGAGCTCGCGCGGCCGTGGAGCACCTGCTGGCGCACGGTCATCGCCGCATCGGCATCGTCGCCGGCGAAACCTCTTTCCCCGCGTCGGAGCGCTTGGCGGGTTACGAGGAGACCCTCGCCGCGCACGGCATCGCCCCGGATCCGTCCCTGATCCGCACCGGCCCCCGCCTTCCGGAATACGGCCGCGCCGCCGCGGTGTCCCTGCTGGCGCAGGCGGAGCCGGCCACCGCGATCTTCAGCACCAACTATCCGCTGACCACGGGAATCCTCGACGCGATACGCAGCCGCTCGGCGCCGGTGGCGCTGGTGGGCTTCGACGACTTCGAGGCGGCCGCGCTCGTCGAGCCGCCCATCACCGTGATCACCCAGGATCCTCCCGCCATGGGACGGCACGCCGCCGGAATGCTGCGCGACCTGATGTCGGCGTCGGGCGGCGACCGGAGCGCCCGGACGGTGGTCCCGGCTACGTTGATCGCCCGCGGCTCGGGAGAGCTTGCCCCCGAGCATCAGTTACGTTATCGTTAACGCACTCGTGTGAGTGCGAACCGCCAGACCGGCACGTCGTGCCCGCGAGATCCCCGCACCTCGACTGCCGCGATGGGAGGCCGGGTATGGAGCGACCGCTCAACGTCGTCCTGATTCACTGCCATGATCTGGGAAGGTTCCTGTCCTGCTACGGGATGGAGGACGTGCCCAGCCCCAATATGGACGCGTTGGCCGATCGCTCGGTCGTGTTCGACTGCGCCTTCTCGACCTCCCCGTTGTGCACCCCTGCGCGCGGCTCGCTGTTCACGGGCCAGTCCCCGCACGTCAACGGCCTCATGGGACTGTCGCACGCCGGCTGGCGATACCGCCGCAGCGTGCGAACGCTGCCGGAGCTGCTGGCCGATCACGGCTATGCCAGCGCGTTGGTGGGGTTGCAGCATGAACACCCCGACTCGTCGGTGCTGGGCTTCGGGCAGGTGAGGGGCGCGGGCTTCCTGCCGCGCGCCCTGCCGGTGGCCGACGAGGCGGACGCCTGGCTGCGCGAGCACGGGCGGCAGCGCGAACCGTTCCTGTTGACGATCGGCACGTGGGAGGTGCATCGTCCCTGGCGCGCGGAGGACTACCAGCCCGTCGACCCGGGCCAGATCCAGCCGCCGCCGTTTCTGCCGGACAACCAGCACACTCGCCGGGACCTGGCGGGCTTCTACGGCGCCATCCGGCAGTTCGACGAGGCCGTCGGGCGCATGATCGACGCCGTCGACGCACACACCGACCCCGAACACACCGCCCTCATCGTCACCACCGACCACGGCGCCGCGTTCCCGCGCGCCAAGGGCACGCTCTACGACCCCGGGTGCGAAGTGGCATTCGTGGTGCGGCCGCCCGCGTCCTGGGACGTCCCCCCGGGACGGCGATCGCAGCTCGTCAGCCACCTCGACGTGGCGCCGACCCTGCTGGAATGGGCCGCCGGCTCGCCGCCCTCGTCGTGTGAAGGCCGCAGCCTGACGCCCTATCTGCGGGATCCCGGCGCCTCCGACGATCGCACGTTGTTCCTCGAGAAGACCTATCACGACGGTTACGACCCCATGCGAGCGGTGCGGACCGCTCGTTATAAGTACATCCGCAACTTCGTCGACGGTCCGTGCCTGGCCCTGTCCAAGGACCTGGAGGAATCCGAGACTCGGCGAGGCATGGGGGACGCGCACTTGTCGCCGCGGCCGTCCGTGGAGCTGTACGACCTCGCCGACGACCCGTACGAACAGCAGAACATCGCCGAGCGGCCAGAAGCCGCCGAAATCGTCGGCGACCTGGACGCGCGCCTGCGGGAATGGATGAAATCCACACGGGACCCGCTGGTGCACGGCGCCATACCGTCGCCGCCGCCGCACTCCCGGTCGGTCGGCGCACAGTCTGATTTGGAATGACCCGACTGGAGGAAGGGAGAACCGGATATGTCTGCTTCTGTCGTCAGGACGGCCGGCCTGTCCCGACGTCACATCCTCGGCGTCGCCGGGATCGGCGCGTTGAGCCCCGCCCTGACAGCCTGCGGCGGACGGAGCGGATCCAGCGGCCTCACGCTGGCCACCACCATCGCCACCCAACAGGAAGAACCCTTCCTCGAGGCGCAGCTCGCCAAGTTCACCGACGATACCGGCATCGAGGTGATCACCCAGCTGTATCCCGACGCCCAGTACGCCAACTCCATCGGACTGCTCTTCCAGGGTGAGGACCGTCCCGACGTATTCCGCATGGTCAAGCAGCCCGCGGAAATGCCCGCCGCGTATCAGAAGGAGTGGATCCAGCCGCTCCAGGACTTCGACGTCGTCGCCGAGGTGCTCGAGGGCGAGTACCCCGACACCGCCCGCGACCCGGTCGTCAGCGGGCTGCATATCGGCGACGACCTGTACGGCATGCCGTCCCTTGTGCACCGCGCCTGGGGTTCGGCCCGGCCGCTGATGTGCAATATGGAGCTGCTCGACGAGTACGGGGTCGCGTCCATTCCCGAAACCTGGAGCGAGCTGCGTGAGGCCGCCGAGAAGATCACTCGCGACTCGGGAGGCGACGTCGCCGGCTTCGGACTGCTGGGTCAGGTTCCCGAACCGCTGTCGGTGACGGTGTACGCGCTGCAGAACGTCTCGGGTCCACAGATGACCGACCCGACCGGCACGCCGATGAATTACCTGACGGGCGAACCGGGCGCCTCGCACGAATCCTTTACCGACACGGTCGCCTACCTCAAGGAGCTGGTGGACGCCGAGGTCGTCCCCGACGGCTGGGAGAACCTGAAGAATCAGGACTTCTGGCAGCAGTTCGCCAACGGCAACATCGCCATGGCGATCATCGCCTCGTGGTGGTGGGCCGAGATCCACAAGCTCAACCCCGACGTCAAGCTCGGCTTCGGCGCCACGCCCGTCCCCGATTCCGGGCGCAAGGGTTACGGTGCGGTCGGCAATCTCAAGAACCCCGGGATCTACCAGCCCTACTGGGGGATGGCCGCCGGTTCCAAGCATGCCGAGGACGCCGCACGGCTCATCGCATTCCTGGCCGGCCTCGAGCCGCAGCGCGACTATTACGAACGCAGCGGACTGGTCACGGCCCTGGGCGACAAGTACGTCGACGACCTCGGCGAAGAGGACAAGAAGCTGCTCGAACTCGCCGGGGAGACCGAACGCACCGCCCCCAATCCGATCAGCCGAGCCCCCGAGTCGATCGAAGTGCTCGCCTCGGTCGCCCAGCACTCGCCGAAACCGACCCTGCAGGAGCTGTTCTTCGACGGCATCCGGGGGAAGATCGGCTATGTCGACGAGGCCGCCGACTTCGACAAGGAGCTGGCGGGCGTGCTCGACGAGGAGATCTCCAAGGCCGCCGCCGACGGCGCCGACGTCGATCTCGACACCTTCGTCTTCGACGACTGGGATCCGATGAAGGACTACGAGGCCTGACCACACGAAAACGAGTTGGGGACCGACATGCGCATCACGGGTGTGGAGACCGTGGCCGCAACAGGACGACGCGCGTACGTGTTCGTGTTCGTCGACACCGACGAGGGGCTGTCCGGCGTCGGCGAGTGCGGTCTGCCCGAGCAGCGCGGCGCCCTGGCCGCCACCGTGGAGACGATCTCCGAGCTCCTTATCGGACAGGACCCGATGCGCACCGCCCACCTGTGGCAGTTGCTGGCGCGCGGCCTCTACTTCCCGGCCCGGCGGGAGCTGTCCGCCGTGATCTCGGCCGTGGACGTCGCACTGTGGGACCTGAAGGGCCAGGCACTGGGCGTCCCGGTATACGAGCTGCTCGGCGGCCGGTGCCGTGACACGGTGCCGTGCTACGTCCACCTGCGCACCGGCGGCGGCGAGGACACCGCGCGCCTCGTCGAGCTCGCGCACGCCGCCGTCGCCGACGGCTGGAAGAACCTGAGATTCGGGCTGCCCGTTCAGAAGACGGTCATTGACGCGCATCGGTCGGTACGCGTGGGCGTCGCCCAGTTCGCGGCGCTGCGGGAGGCCGTCGGCGACGACGTCGGCATCGCGCTGGACGTCCACACCCGACTCTCGCCGGGCGAGGCGACGACCTTGTGTCGCGAGCTCGCGTCCCTGCGTCCGACGTTCGTCGAGGATCCGATCCGCTCGGAGAACCCGCGGGCGATGCGGGCGCTGCGCGAACGCACCACGACGCCGCTGGCCGCCGGGGAGCAGGCCGGGAACAAGTGGGAACTCGCGGAGCTCATCGAGAACGGCTGGATCGACTTCGCTCGTCCCGACATCGCGCTGGCCGGCGGCTTCACCGAGCTGCTCAAGATCGCCGCGTCCGCGGAGACGCACTACATCGACGTGGTCCCGCACAACCCGCTGGGACCGGTCGCGAACGCCGCGGCGCTGCACTTCAGCGCCGCCTGCCCGAACCTGGCCCTGCTGGAGCAACCTGTGCCCCCCGGCGACGACCTCGCCGCAGCCGTCGGCGGTCAGGTTCGCGCCGTCGGAGGCGCCCTGCCGATCCCGGACGGGCCCGGTCTCGGCC
>JBOGDN010000558.1:0-10425 GCA_050742995.1 Stackebrandtia sp.
CGGCCCGGCGCGTGCTCGCCGGAGGCGTAGCCCAGAAACGCCGCACACCAGGGCTCGTTGACCGTGATCCAACGGTTCGCCCGGTCGCCGAGCGCCTCGCCGACGACGTCGGCGAAGTCGCCGAAGCGCTGCGCGGTCTCCCTGCGAGGCCAGCCGCCGGCGTCCTCGAGCGCCTGCGGCAGGTCCCAGTGATACAGCGTGATCCACGGCGCGATCCCGGCGGCGAGCAGCGTGTCGACCAGCCTGCGGTAGTAGTCGAGGCCGCGCGATTTGATCTTGCCGGCGCCGTCGGGCTGCACGCGCGGCCACGACACCGAGAACCGGTAGGCGGTCAGCCCGAGCCGCTCCATCAACGCGACGTCCTCGTCGAGCCTGCGGTAGGAGTCGGCGCCGGGCTCGCCGGTGCCGCCGTCCAGGATCCGACCCGGCTCGGCGGCGAAGACGTCCCAGATCGACCGGCCGCGGCCGTCGGCGTCGCAGGAGCCCTCGACCTGGTAGGCCGAGGTCGCCGCGCCCCAGACGAAGTCGAGCGGGAACGCCCCCGACGCCGGCTTTCGGTTTCTCTCGTCGGTCACGATTTGACCGCCCCTTCCATGAGCCCGCCGACGATTTGCCGGCCGAATGCGATGAAAACAACAACCAACGGCACAATGGACAACAGCGTCCCGGTGAAAATCATCGAATAGTCAGTGCCGTAGTTGGAGTCGGAGAGCCCGCGGACGGCCACCTGAATCGTCGGGTTGTCCGGACGCAGGATGATCAGCGGCCACAGGAACTCGTTCCAGTTCTGCATGAACGTCAGCAGCGCGAGCACGGCCATGCCGGGACGGACCGCCGGAAGCACGACGTTCCAGTAGACGCGCAGCGTCGAAGCGCCGTCCATTCTGGCTGCCTCGACCAGCTCGTCGGGCACCGCCTGCAGCGTGTACTGGCGCATCAAGAAGATGCCGAACCCGTTGACGAGGAAGGGCAGGATCACCGCCTGCAGGGTGTTGATCCACCCCAGCTCGACCATCATGATGTACAGCGGGACCACGCCGATGTGCTGCAGCGGAACCATCATCGTCAGCAGCACCGACGCCAGCAGCGCGGCGCGTCCCCGAAATCGCAGCTTCGCGAACGCGAAGCCGGCGAGAGTCGAGATCACCACCACCGACGCCGTGACCGTCCCGGCCACGATGAACGAGTTGACGAGGCCCTTGACCAGGTGCGCCGAGTCGTCGGCGAGCGCGCGGCGCACGTTGTCGCCGAGGTTGCCGCCGGGCAGCAGCGGCGGGGGAATCGAGACGGCCTGCGACGTGGTCTTGCTGGCGATGACGACCATCCAGTACAGCGGCCACACCGACAAGACCAGGGCGACGATCAGGGTGACTCGGGTCAGCGGCGTGGCGTCCCACAGCCGAGTCCCGGGGCCGCCGCGTCGCCGCGGCTTGGCTTCGCCTCTTGCCGCCGCGCGCCTCATCTCGACCCCCGCAGCCGGTTGACGACGACGTAGTTGACCAGGGCGACGACCACGATGAGCAAGAAAAGCAGCCAGGCGGCCGCCGCGGCCATGCCGAAGTTGTTGCGCTCCCGGAACATCTGGACGATGAACAGGCCGATGGTCTGGAACTGCCCGCCGGCGCCGCCGTCGAGCCGTCCGGAACCGAACATCATCGGCTCGGCGAAGAGCATGAGTCCGCCGATTGTGGATATAAAGACCGTGAAGACGAGGACCGGCTTCAGCTGTGGGACGGTGATCTGCCAGAACTGCCGCCGGGGCGAGGCGCCGTCGACGGCGGCGGCCTCGTAGAGGTCCCGCGGGATGGTCTGCATCGCGGCAAGGTAGATGATCGCGTTGTAGCCGGTCCAGCGCCAGTCCGCCATGGTGGATATCGCCGCCCACGACGGCAGCGACGACGCCTGCCAGTCGACCGGGCTCAGACCGGCGAAGTCGAGCACCCAGTTGACCATCCCGTACCGGTGGCTGTACAGCTGGCTGAACACGACGGCCACGGCCACGACCGACGTCACCATCGGCAAGAGCACGCCGAGCCGCCAGAACAGCCGCCCCCGCATGCGTTTGTTGAGGGCGTTGGCGAGCATCAGGGCCAGCAGCAGCTGCGGCACGGTCGCCAGGACGAACATGGCCAGCGTGTTGACCACGGCGTTCCAGAAACCGTCGTCGCCGAGCAGAAAGGAATAGTTGGCCACGCCGACGAACTCCTTGTCGCCGGCGAGCCGCCACCGGTGCAGCGAAACCCACAGCGTGAAGCCCAGCGGAAACAGCCCGAAGACGGCGAAGAGCAGGAAGTACGGGGACACCAGCAGGTACGGCGCGGCGCGCAGGTCGAAGCGGGCCGCCCAGCCGCCGCGCGGGGGCGGGGCGGACGTCGCGGGCGGCCGCGACAGAAGGCCGGCCATTGCGGAATCCTTTGTGATCGAATTGGCGCCGGTGACGACGTGAGCCGAACGGCTGCCGGCCCGCCGCCTTGAACGAGGGCGGACCGGCGCCGATCCGTGATGAACTACATGCTGGTGTCGACGACCTCCTGCCCCGCGGCCACAAAGGCGTCCCACGCCTGCGAACCGCTTACCTCGCCCTGCACCATGGTGAACAGCACGTTCTCCACTTCGACCCGAACCGCCGAGTGCAGCTCGCCGTAGTGAACCGGCGCGAAGTCGGCGACCGAGTCGGCGAAGATCTGTCCCGAGGGGGCGTCGTTGAAGTACGGGTGCGCCAGCTCGGCGACCTGCGGGTCCGCCTGAGCCTGCGGCGAACTCGGGAAGGCGCTGATCGCCTCGAAGGCCGCGATCTGGCTTTCCGGGCTTGTCAGGTAGCTCGCCAGTTTCGCGGCTTCCTCGGGGTGCTCGCTTTGGGCGGGAACGCCGAGCCACGAACCGCCCCAGTTGCCGCTGCCGCCGGGAACGGCAGCGACGTCCCAGTTGCCGGCGTTGTCCTCTCCGGAGTTGTCGGCGATGACGCCGAGCATCCACGCCGGACAGCCCATGGTCGCGAAGCCGCCGGCCTGCATGGCCTGGAACCACCCGTCGGTCCAGTTCTGGAACTCGCCCATGATCTTCCGATCGGTCAGTTCGGCGATGTAGTCGAACGCGGTGCGCACCGCGGGGCTGTCGGCGAGCGCGAACTCGCCGTCGCGGTCGAAGTAGCTGACGCCGTCGGCGTCGCCCGCCTCCTGCACCATCCGGGTGTTGTACAGCTGGTTCGGACTGTCCACGAAGGCCGCGTCCACGCCGGAGGCGACGAACTCCTCGCCGGCGGCGGTGAAACCCTCCCAGTCCGGCCAAAGCGCGCTGACCTCGTCGCGGTCGACGGGCAGCCCGGCCTCGGCGAACAGGTCGGTGCGGTAACACATCGCCATGCCGCCCACGTCGGTGCCGAGTCCGGCGAGCTTGCCGTCCTCTGTATATCCGAGGTCCCACTTCCAGTCGGCGTAGTCGCTTTCGCGTGAGTCGAGGCCGTACTCGGACAGGTCGACCCAGTAGTCGGAAAGGGCCATCATCTGGCCGACGCCCTGTTCCTCGATGCCGACGACGTCGCCGGCGCCGTCCCCGGCGTCCAGCTGCTGGATGAGGTTTGGCCGGAATTCGTTGTCGTAGTCGTCGGTGACGATCTGGTAGTCCACTGTGATTCCAGGGTTGTCGGCTTCGAACTGCTCGACGAGCTTTTCGTAGCCGAACCCGGCGCCGCCGAAGACCTGCACGGTCAGCACGACGTCGCCGTCGTCCCCGGAGCAGGCGCCGGCGGCCAGCAGGCTCGCCGCGGCTGCCGCGGCGAACACGGCCCGACGCCCCTTGCGTTCGCGGATGTTCATGACTCATATGCCTTTCGGGTTCCGTCGCGGCGAAACCGGTTGTCCTTGAGGTGTCGAATCGGGGGTGCGGTCGAGCGAGCCGGACTCGAACCGCCTTCTCGGCATGAGCAGCAGAGAGTCGCTGCCATTGGGAGCGCTCCCAATTATTGTAAGCATAGCGTAGAGCGACCGCGCCCATACGTCAACCCGGGAGGCGTCGACGCGAGAAACTTCGCCGCCGACCGATGAGTCCGCCCCCGCCGCGCCGTCTACCCGTTGACAGCGCAGACCAAGACTCAAGCTGGAGGGGACACCCGATGTCCACCATGATTTTTCCCAACCTGCCCGTGAAGAACGTCGAAGCCTCGAAAGCCTTTTTCAAGGCCCTGGGGTACGACCACGACCCTCGCTTCTCAGACGAGAACGCCGTGTCGATCGTCATCAGCGACACCATCGTCGTCATGCTGCTGGCCGAGCCGTACTTCCAGACTTTTACGAAAAAGGCCGTCGCCGACACCTCCACCACCGTCGAAGCCCTGATAGCCCTCAGCGTGGAGAGCCGACAGCAAGTGGACGAGTTGGTCGACGCGGCCCTGGCCGCCGGGGGAACCGCCGCCGGCGAGGCCAAGGACATGGGATTTATGTACGGCCGCGACTTCTTCGACCTCGACGGCCACCACTGGGAAATCGTTCACATGGACCTGAGCGCCATGCCGGAGGGCTGAGAGGCCGTCACCGCATTCCGTTTCCTGCTACGCGCCCACCAAGCGGGGCCGCGGCGTATCGGAACGGCCGTCGTGCCGCTCGCGATTCACGCGGCCCCGAGGGAATGGCGGCTGCGCCGTTCCCGTTGGAGGTCTGTCATGTGCGTTGAGGATCCGCCCCGGCGGCACGCCGTCAGGTTCACGCTGGACCCGGCGATCGCCCGCGGCGACATCGCGGATGCGTGCGAGAACCTGGCGAGCATGGTGGGCCAAGCGCGCCCCGACGTGGTCATCTGCGACGTCGGCGAGGTCGCCGAACCGACCCTCGTCGTCGTCGAGGCGCTGGCCAGGCTGAAGCTGACCGCGCGAAGACTCGGCGTCCGGCTGCTGCTCGAGCACGTAAGCGACCGACTGCGAATGCTCCTGACGTTGACCGGGCTGACCGAAGCCCTATCCGATTGACCCTTCCAGCTTCGGCGGCAAGCCGAACAGCGGGAATAGGCGCTCGGTGTCCAGGAACGAATTGAGCCCGGCGATGCGGCCGTCGACGATCTCCAGCACCTGAAGCGCCCACGGATTCCATCGACCGGGCTCGGCCGCGCACCGGTATTGGCCGAATGCCGGGGCGCCGTTGGCCGCGGTGGGCACCAGGCGCGATCCGCGACATTCGTGGCCGGTGCCGAGCATCCAGGCGCGGATCTGGTCGGCACCGCGAAGCCACAGGTCCAGCGGAGGCATGGACATGGCGGCGTCCTCGTGCAGCAGCGACGTCAGCGAATCCATGTCGTAGCTTTCGAAGGCGCTGACGTAGCGGCTCAACAGGTCGCGCTGGGCCTCGTCGAGGGGCTGATACGTGTCGGTGGGCGTGGCGTTGACGGTCGCGAGCGTGGCGCGCGCCCGCTGCAGGGCGCTGTTGACGGAGGCGACCGTGGTTCCCAGCAGCTCGGCGACCTCGGCGGCCGACCACTTCAGCACCTCACGCAGCACCAGCACCGCGCGCTGCCGCGAGGGCAGGTGCTGCAGCGCGGCAACGAACGCCAACTGGACGCTCTCCCTGGCCACGGCCTGCTCGGCGGGGTCGCCGCGGCCGTCGGAGACCATGCGGCTGTCCGGCGCCGGCCCAATCCAGGCCGATTCCGGCAGCGGGGGGCGCAGCGCGGAGTCGGCGGTCGAGGAGGGCCCCAGATCCATGGGGCGGACGCGCCGCTGCGAGCTGCCGAGCATGTCGAGGCAGACGTTGTTGGCGATGCGATACAGCCACGAGCGCAGCGACGACCGCCCTTCGAATTTGTCAAAGCCCTTCCAGGCGCGCACCATCGTCTCCTGCACCGCGTCTTCGGCTTCAAAAGCGGAACCGAGCATCCGGTAGCAGTAGCCGGTCAGCTCGGACCGATGCTGCTCCAGCTGCGTCACATCGCTCATGGGCTTGTCCACTTCTGTCGAGCGATCGTCGATGGAGCTGCCAATCTAGCCCGCGGCTGTGACATCGTCTGCCCGTCGCGTCACGGCGTTGTGGGACACGACGGGCAGACGGGCGCAAACTACCCGGAAACTTCCCGATTTTGGGACACAGCGTCCGCACTCCGACGCGGAGCGGCGGTTACGCAGCGGCCACTCGACAACGGGTCGGCAGCCGCGCCATGGCCGCGCGCCGTCCGCTCGCGGGCTCCTCGCGGTGCGCCAGCCGGCGAGCGTAAGCGTGCATCGAGCCGTGGAACCGGTAGCTGTCGGAGGACTTGCGGATGATCAGGTGCTCCTCGCACAGCCGCCGCAGCAGCGGCCGCACGTGCTCGGCCGGCCTGCCGGCCAGCGCCGCGGCGGCCTCGATCGTGAACTCCTTGCCCGGATAGATCGCCAGCAGCCGGAACAGGCGCCGCGCCGGCTCCGGCTGGTTGCGATACGACGCGGCGAACTTGGGATGGCTCGCCTCGTGGGCGGGAAAGTGCCGCAGCCGCTCGATGTGGTCGGCGAGCGTCCAGTCGGGCTTGGCGGTCAGCTGGCGCCCCACGGCGGCCAGCTCCTCGGGCAGCTGACAGCACATCCGCACCAGGTCGAGCGCGACGCCCGGCTCGGCGTCGATTCGGCCGACGGGGTCCTGACGGCGCAGCAGCTCGAGGGAGTCGTCGACCGGCATGAGGCTCAAAGGCAGGCGGCGCGCGCCGGGCAGGCTGTTCAGCTGCCGCCGGCTGGTGACGATGACGACGCACGGCGCGTCGGCGGGGATGAGCGGACGGACCTGCTCGTCGTCGGCGGCGTCGTCGAGCAGAATGAGAGCGCGCCTTCCGGCCAGCTCGGACTGCAGCCGCTGCACGCGTCCGCCGGGCGTGAGGCTGTTGATCTGGCGGTTGGGGACTCCCAGGTGCGTCAAGAACCCTCGCAGCACCGCGGCGGCGTCGGCGGTCGGCTCGTCCGGGTCGTATCCGCGCAGGTCGGCGTTGAACGCGATCTCGGCGACGCGTCCGGTCGCGCGCAGGTCGCGGCCGACCTTGCGCGCCAGCTCGGTCTTGCCGATTCCGCCCATGCCCTCGATCGAAATGATCAGCGGACCCGAGTCGGGCGCCTGAGAGTCGACGATCTCGGCGATGTGCTCCGCCTCGACGCGCCGACCCGTGAACCAGGGGACGGGGGCCGGGATGTCTCGGGCCGTTTCGACGACGCGAGAACGGCTTACATGGTCGATGACCAGGCGACATCCCTTGCGCAGCGACTCCACGCCGGCGCCGTCGAGCCCCAGCGCCGTGCCGATGTCGATTATGGTGTTGTAGTCCATGCGGTTGCGGCCGAACTGGAAGTACCGGTGCAGGGTGGCCAGCGACGGCGCCGGCTCCGGCGCTCCGCGTTTGCTCCGCAGCGAGACGACGCGACGCTGTATGTCGCGGTACGAGATGTCGTTGGCCGAGTTTCGCAGTCTGCGGAGGTAGTCGGTAAGGTCGTCGAGACTGCGAGCCTTGGCGGGATCCGGTAGTCGCTCGATCAGTTCCGTCATGGGGCTGTCCGTTCGATGATGTTCGACGTTTTGACGTCGTTGCGGTTGACCTACTGGGTAGATCGGCCTTATCCTCCCCGCCGGGCGACTGAGCGGCCAGGACGTTCACCGGCAAGTAACAGGCAAATTCCGGCTGCCGAGATCTAATCCGATCGATTTGGACCCGGCGTCCGAAGCGCCGACGACTGCGCGTCTGACGCGGCGATTTTTTCCTCGAGGCGCCGAGCGTCCGCCGTGCGGTGCTGGCGTCGGCAGTGCTCGAGCGCGCGCCTCCAGTCGCCGCGGGCGCGGGCGTGCTGTCCCAGTTCGTCGCGGACGTCGCCGAGCGCCTCCTGGGAGTTGGCCTCGGCGTACGTGTTCCCGAGCTTGCGGAACAGGTTGATGGCGTGCCGGTAGTGGACGACGGACTCGAAGTGCTCGCCCTGCTGCCGGCTGATGTAGCCCAGGCTGTCTTCGGTGTCGGCCATGCCGAAGGAGTCGCCGAGACGGCCGCTGAGCTCAAGGGCCTGCCGGCACAGCTCGCGTCCGTCCGCGTGGCGTCCCAGGTGGGCGGAGTACCAGCCCTTGGCGTTGAGCGACCACGCCTGCCAGCGCGCGTTGCCGAGATCTACGGCAAGCGTCAGCGCCTGCTCGGTGTGCCGCAGCGCGGCGTCGTTGTCGTCGTGCTGGTGCCGCAGGGAGGCGTAGGTGGTGCGGGTCAGGTACTGCTCGGTGGCGTTGGCGGTCGACTCGGCGATGGTCAGCGCCTCGTCCAGATGCCGCGCCGCCTCGGCCAGATGCCCGGTGCGGGCGTACGAGTCGCCGACGTAGCGATGCATCTTGGCCTGGGCCGCCGCGTCCGAGGTGCGCTGCGCCGCGGCCAACCCGGTGATCCAGCAGGCGCGGCTGTCGACGCTGAGACCCCGCAGCCACTGGTAGGCGCCGACGGCCCACGCCAGCCGCCACGTCTGGGCGTCCAGACGGTGTTCCTCGGCGGAGCGCAGGACGGCGAGCAGATTGGAGTACTCGGCGTCGAACCACGCCACGGTGGTGGATCCGTCGAGCGTCAGCGGCGCGCAGCCGTCGGAAGCCTCGGTCAGCTCGACGGTGACGCGGCTTTCGGCAAGCAGGACGCGGGCGCCGGTGTAGGCGGTGTGCAGGTAGAAGTCGACGAGCCTGCGTCCGGCCGTGTCGCGCGTCTTCGCCGGAAGCGTGCGCTGCGCCAAGTCCTTGGCGTACAGGTGGGTCAGGTCGTGCATGCGGTAGCGGCCGGGGCGATGCTGCTCGACGAGGTTCGCCTGTTCCAGACGGTGCAGCAGGCTGCGGGCGTCGACGAACCGGGCCCCGGCGAGACTCGCCACGGCGTGCACGCCGATGTCGGATCCCGGCGCCACGCCCAGGAGCGCGAAGACGCGGGCGGTTTCGTCGTCGAGCGCCCTGCGGGAGCTGTCGAACGTCGCGCGCAGGTCGGCCGAGAGGTCTCCGGCGTCGAGCAGGTCCAGCCGGGTGGCCTCGTTTCGCAGCTCGGCGACGAGCGTCCCCAGCGGGAATTCCGGGTGCACGGCCAGGCGCGCGGCGAAGATCCCCAGCGCCAGCGGCAGCCCGGCGCAGTGACGCACGATGTCGGCGGCGGCTTCGGGTTCGGCGGTCAGCCGTTCTTTGCCCACGCGCGCGGCCAGGGCGTGATGCGACTCGGCTTGGCTGAGGGCGCCCAGCTTCAGTCGGCGCGCGGCGTGGGTGGTCGTCAGCGCCGCCAGGTCCATCCGGCTGGTGATCAGCGTGGTGCACCCGGCGCCTCCGGGCAGCAAGGAGGCGACCTGGGCGGCGTCACGAGCGTTGTCCAGAATGAACAATATGCGGCGGCGGGAGGCGAGGGTGCGGAAAAGCCCCGCCTGCGACTGGGCGTCCGACGGACACGACGAGGTGTCGACCCCCAGCGCCGTCAGCAGCTCGCGCAGCGCCGCCAGCTCGGACATCGGCTTCTCGAGGGGGTCGAAGCCGCGCAGGTTGACGTACACCTGCCCGTCCGGGAACCGCGCCAGCTCTCGGTGCGCCCAGCGCAGCGCCAGCCAGGTTTTCCCGATGCCGCCGGGTCCCGAAAGCACGCACACCGCAGGCGATCGCGGAGAGTCCAGCATGGCGTCCAGCCGCGCCAGCTCGTCGGCCCGCCCGGCGAACATCTGCGGCGGCGCGGGAAGCTGCTGCGGGGCGGGCGGCTCGAAGGCGTTTCGGGAGTCGGGCGCCGAGCCGGTTGGGTCGACTGTGGATGTCAGCGCCGCGATGAGGATGCGTCGCTGCGGCTCGGCGAGATCCAGGGCTTCGGCCAGCAGCCGCACCGTCCCCGGACGGGGGCGCGTGCGGTTGGTTTCTATCCCCCGGACGGTGCGCACGCTCAGCCCCGCGGTCTTGGCAAGCGCTTCCTGAGACAGGCCGTGCCCGATGCGAAGTTCTCGCAGTACAGCGCCCTGTCTGCTTTGGCCGTTCGGCCCGCCAGGGTCGTCTGTCTCGACGACGTGCACCTGGCCAGGTTAACCGCGTGCGCAAGTCGAGGCAAGACTGTTTTCAGTCTGAAGGCGAATTTCGTCGGTCGTCTTCATCCGCGGCGGCCAGCTCGATCATGAGCTCGGCGGCCTTGGCCGCGTCCTGTGCGCTGTGCCGTCCCAGCCCGCACGTTGTGGCGACCGCGTAGGAGGTGCGGTCGGCGGCGGTTTCGAACAGCTTCAAGGCGGTGCGAGACCTTTCGGGGTCGTTCTCGTCGACGACGCCGGCGACCAGCTCCCAGTCGGGATGGACGCGGGAAAGCGCGGCGTAGAAGTCGGCCTGGTCTGAGGGAGGCTTGGCGCCGTAGGCCGCGGGAATGTGGACCGGCGGAAGCTCCCGCTCCTGGGCGAGCAGGCGCTCGCGAAGCGAGTTGAGGAACACGTCGACGCCGCCGAGGTCCTTGGGCGCGACCAGTTCGGTG
>JBOGDN010000559.1:0-3131 GCA_050742995.1 Stackebrandtia sp.
CACCAGCCCCGCACCGAGCACCGCGACCATCCCGAACACCGACAGCGTGATCGCCAGCGCCAGCACCTTGCCGCGGCGGCGGGCCGGCGGCGGGAATCCCGGCCCGCCCGGCGGGGGGCCGTACGGCGCACCGGGCGGCGAGTGCTGCGGGTTTCCAGGCATGGCCATCTGCGGGACACCTTATTCATGTCGACGGGCAAAGACAGGCAGTTTAACCGTCGGCGTTCGCGGTGAGAGTCAGCGTCTCCTGCGCCTCGTCGCGCAGCCGCGACTGCGACCAGCACATGGGAAGCAGCTCGCCCGTCTGCCACAGCGGCAGCTGGTCGGCGTAGTTGGAGTGGTGGGCGTGCCCGGAGTTGCCCGTCAGGTTGATCCAGCCGGAGTTGTCTAGATCGGACATGTCGACGACCATGCGCATCGACGGGACCGCGTCCACCTCATACCCTTTGGACAGATCCCAGCCGCTGGCGTTGACGAGGCCGTCGCCGCCGGCCACGCCGATCTCGTCGGCGTTGAAGACGTCTTCGACCACTTCGACCCCGGAGACGCCAAGCGACTGGTGGGTGACGGCCAACGTGTGCAGATCGCCCCAGCGCCAAGCCTTCGGCGAGGCGCCCAGCGTCTCGACCAGCTCGTCGGCCGCCTGGGTCGCGGCCAGGCGCAGCATGTCGTCGCGGGTTTCGACGGCTTGCGTCGACGAATCGTCCCACCACGGATTCTCGGCGTCGTCGAGGATCCCGGCCACGACGCTTCCCCAGCGCTCCCCGCCGCCGGGCTTCATCCCGTCGGGCAGCTCGTCGAAGACGTCGAGCAGAAGGCGCCGCCAGGTCGCGTTGAAATAGGCCGCTGCCGCCGAATCCTGTTCTTGACCGAGGTCCCAGCCCTCAAGCAGCGAGAGCGCCTCGGCGGCGCCGTCGACGTCGTCGACGCTCAGCAGCGCCTCGACAACCGGCGCCGCCAGCGTGTTGGTCGAGTCGAGCTGCATCCTCGCCACGTCGTCGACGCTCACGGGTTTGTCGGCGCCCTCGATCATGTCTCGGATGCGCTGGCTGCGGTAGCCGTACGCCCAGTCGCCGGTGAGGTGGTGCGGGTAGTCCCCGTCGACGACGGCGTTGTTGGCGGTGACGACGAAGCCCTCCCCCGGGTTGTACATGTAGGGCAGTTCGGCGAAGTCGACGTAGTCCTGCCAGTCGTATGAGGAGTCCCATCCGGGCGCGGGCAGCGAGCCGTCGCCTTTGCCCCGCACCGGGATGCGCCCGGGCGCCTGGTATCCGATGTGGCCCTCGACGTCGGCGTAGACGAGGTTCTGCGCCGGCACGTCGAACTTCTCGGCGGCGGCGCGGAACTCTTCGAAGTCCGAGGCGGTGTTCAACGTGGAGATCGCCTCGGCGGTGCGGCCGGGTTCCAGCGCCGTCCAGCGCAGCGCCACGCCGTACTCCTCGCCGTCGCCGTCCGGCGGGTCGTCAGCCAGCTCGCCGATGCGGTCGCCGAGGTCAGACATGAGCGGCCCGTGCTCGGTGGCGCGCACCGTGATCGTCTCGGAGTCGCCGCCGGCGACCTCGATGGTCTCCTCGCGGGTCTCCAGCGGTCGCCATTCGCCGTCGACGAGGTACTTGTCGCCGTCTATGCGTTCGAGATAGAAGTCGGTGACGTCGGGTCCGAGATTGGTGAACCCCCACGAGATCTGTCCGTTATGGCCGATGACGACTCCGGGCACCCCGGAGAGGGTGAAGCCGACGACGTCGAACGGGCAGGACTCGTCGACTTCGCGGCAGTGCAGCCCGGCCTGGTACCACAGCGACGGCATGACCGGCCCCAGGTGCGGGTCGTTGGCCAGGATCGGCTTGCCGGTGTCGGTGAGCTCGCCCGACAGCACCCACGAGTTGGAGCCGAGCCCGGAGTCCGCGCCGCCGCCCAGGACGCCGTCGAGGGCTTCGGTCGCGTCCTGTGTGCCCTCAAGCGCGTCAAGGCTCGGCGTGGCGAGCTTGGACGTCCGGTCTCCCTCGAGAGTCTCGGCGTCGGGGGAGAACTCCGAGCCGTCCATCGCGCCCTCGGTGACGATCGGCGTGTGCTCGGTTTCGGGGTATGGCGGGTACAGCTCGGCGATCTGCTCCTCGGAGAACCCGTCGGCGGCCAGCAGCGCCCGGTCCAGCTCGTCGTCGTAGTTGCCCCGCAGGTCCCACGCCATCGCCTTCAGCCACGCCAGCCCGTCGATCGGGTCCCACGGCTCGATTTCGTAGTCGAGGCCGTCAAGCCCGAGCAGGGTGTACTCCAGGCTGACCTGGTCGGGGGACCGCCCGTCCAGGTAGGCGTTGACGCCGTCGGCGTAGGCGGTGAAATACCCGCGCGTCTCCTCGCCGAGCAGCTCCCACTCCTGTTCGGCGACCCGGCGCCAGCCCATGGTGCGGATGGTCGCGTCGGTGGCGGTTTGATCGGGGCCGAACAACTCGGCCAGCCGCCCCGAGGTGACGTGCCGCCGGAAGTCCATCTCGAAGAAGCGGTCCTGGGCGTGGACGTAGCCTTGCGCGGCGAACAGGTCGGCGGCGGTGTCGGCGTAGATCTGCGGCACTCCCCACCGGTCGCGCGTCACCTCGACGTCGGCCGAAAGCCCCGGCAGCGTCGCCTCCCCGTCGGTCTGGGGAAAAGACCGCCGGATGCCCCACGCCACGGTCAAGGACGCGATCAGGGCCAGGACGGTGACGGTCAGCAGACCCCACCGGCCGACGGCCAGCAGCCGACGCCGCGCGGGCGATCTGGATCCGAGAGGGGTGCGGTCCATGAAGCGGGATCCTACGGGCAGATCGACGCCGTCGGCCACCCGCCGCGAATGCGAACGTCCCGCGCCGCTCGAGGCGACGCGGGACATCCGCAGTGTTCATACGTCGCCAAAGGCGACGTCTCCACTTCGCTTGCGCGAAGCGAAGCTTCAGCGGTTCGCTCTCAGAGTTCCTGACTTTGTCCCGTTTCCTGCTGCGCGGCCTCCAGGTGGCGACGGCTTGCGACGGAAGAGGACAAAGTCAGGAACTCTAAACGTCGAAGTAGAGAGCGAACTCGTGCGGCGTCGGGTACTGGCGGATCGGGTCGACTTCGTTTTCGCGCTTGTAGTCGATCCAGGTCTCGATCAGGTCCTC
>JBOGDN010000560.1:0-5313 GCA_050742995.1 Stackebrandtia sp.
GTCGCCGCCGGCGTCGACGATCTGCCGCTTTTGCGGATCGGACAGCACCTCGAAGGCGGCGTTGATGTCCTTGAACTTCTCCTGGGCGTCTTCCGAAGAGTTCACGTCGGGGTGGAATTCCCGCGCCAGCTTCCGATACGCCTTTTTGAGGTCGTCGGGGGTGGCGTCGCGGGAAACGCCGAGAATGCCGTAATAGTCCTTAGCCACGTGAGCTCTCGATGTCATCTGGGAATTTGTCCAATAGTCTCGTCACGGTCACCGCTGGGCAAGGATCTCGCTGACGTACCGCGCCACGGTGCGCACCGCGGCAATAGTACCGGGGTAGTCCATCCTGGTCGGCCCCACGACGCCCATGCCGCCGACCACCGACCCCAGCGGACCATACCCGGTGCTGACCACCGACGTGCCGCCAAGGCCCGCGATTTCGTTCTCTTCGCCGATGGTGATGTGCAGCGTGGATCCGGAGTCGACCTCACCGAGCAGCTTCAGCAGCACGACCTCTTCTTCAAGCGCTTCGAGGATCGGGCGCAGCGAGCCGGCGAAGTCGACCGTGTGCCGGGTCAGGTTGGCCGTGCCGGCAAGCGCTATGCGTTCCTCGCCGCGTTCGACCAGGGTTTCGAGCAGGACCGTCGACAGCGCCGCCATCGCCACTCGCAGCTCCGGGGAGCTCTCGTCGACCAGGGCCTGTATCTGTGCGGGCGTCTCGGTGAGACGCACACCCACCAGCTTGTCGTTGATCTGCTGCCGCATGGCGAGCACGTCGTCGTCGTCGACGACGTCGGGCATCTCCACGACGCGCTGCTCGACTCGGCCGGTGTCGGCGATCATCACCAGCATCAGCCGAGTGGCCGACACCGGCACCAGTTCCAGGTGCCGCACCGAACTGCGCGACAAGCTCGGGTACTGGACGACCGCCACCTGGCGAGTCAGCTGGGCCAGCAGCCGCACGGTGCGGTGCACCACGTCGTTGAGGTCGACGGCCTCGTCGAGGAAGCGATGCACGGCTCGGCGCTCGGCCGACGTCAGCGGCTTGATCTTGCTGAGCCGGTCGACGAACAGCCGGTAGCCCTTGTCGGTGGGCACCCGTCCGGCGCTGGTGTGCGGCTGCCGGATGTAGCCCTCCTCTTCGAGGGCCGCCATGTCGTTGCGGATGGTCGCCGACGACACGCCGAGGGAGTATCTGTGCACCAGCGACTTGCTCCCCACCGGCTCGCGGGTGGAGACGTAGTCTTCGACGATGGCACGCAGCACGTCGAGTCTGCGGTCGCCCATCGACATCGTTGCCGGCACCTCCCTGCTCGTGGCAGCCCAGGCAGTGCTTTCCGCCTCGTCGCGCAGGCGCGACGACCGTTGGCACTCCGTAGTAACGAGTGCCAAGCCTACCTGGTCGTCTCCGGCGCGACCGCTTGCTCGCGCGACGTGCGGGGTTCCCGCACGCGGCGTTGGCGAGGGCGTCGTACGGTTTTGTCCGTGACTGAATCGCAGCACGACGACGCTTCCGCTCCGGAACCGGCCGCGGCGGCCGCCGGGGAGGCGCCCCTGTCGCCGAAGGAGCGTTCCGACGCGTCCACCGCCAACTACCTGGGGCTGCTGTTCCTGGCCGGGCCGTTCGGCTGGATCGGGCCGCTGATCTACCGCGGCAACGCCGGGGCGAAGTCGGACTTCGTACGCCGGTCGGCGACCGCGGCGATGAACTTCCACCTGTCGCTGCTGATCTACGAGTTCAGCGCGTTCGTCGTCCTGTGCGGCGTGGGCGTGTTCCTGTTCATCTCAGACAATCTCATCGGCGCCCTGGCGACGTACCTGGTGTTGCTCGCTGTGTCGATCAGCGAGACGGTCTTCGGGATCGTCTCCAGCGTGAAGGGGGGCTCGCACGCGAGCCGGGGAGAGATCTACGGCTACCCCGGCGCGCTGCGGCTGATCAAGGAGTAGATCAGGGCCCGTTCAAGGCGCCGTCGTCGTCGACGGACGCCGCGGCGTCGCCGAAGTCGGCGGCCGACAGTTCGTTGACGTCGTCGTAGGCGCCGCCGTCGGGGTCGATCTCCGGATGCGACGCCGGGAAACCGTCGTCGACCATGCGCGTGGCGACCACCCGGCCGGAGACCCACTCGCCTTCGGGATTGAGGGTGACCTGCAGGATCGCGCCGCGTCCCAGGGCGCCTTCGGTCTGCAGCACGCCGTAGCCGGCGAAGTTGCCGAGGCTGTGGGCGATCAGACGTCCATTGTAGTATTCCATCCCGCGGATCACGTGGGGCCCGTGCCCGAACACCACGTCGGCGCCGGCGTCGACGGCGGCGTGCGACACCGCCGCGGAGTCGCCGCGCACTTCGCCGTGATACTCCTCGGTCTCGCCGGGGACGTGCCTGGCGTCGTCGCCTTCGGCGCCCACGTGCATGCTGAACACGACCAGGTCGGCTTGTTCGGCGGCGGCGGACACCAGTGCGGAGACGGCTTCAAGGTCGAGCGCGTTGGTGTAGAAGTCGTAGGCGGCCGTCGACACGACCGCCACTTTGAAGCCCTTCACCTCGATCTCGGAGATCTCGCCCTTGACGCCGGAGGCGACCAGGCCGGCGTCGGTCAGGTTCTGCTGCGTGTCGGCGTGCCCGTCGGGTCCGGCGTCGTAGGCGTGGTTGTTCGCGATGCTCATGACGTTGAATCCGGCGTCGGCGAGCACGGAGGCGTACTCCGGGGGCATGCGGATGTAGAAGCACTCGGGGTCTTCGGGTTCGCCCGGCGCCTCGCCGCATTTCCTGAACTCGTCTCGCGTCGAAAGCGGACCTTCCAGGTTGCCGAAGACGACGTCGCCGGCGAGCTCCTCGGACACCCCGTCGAAGTAGTCGGCGGCGTTGTTCGGAGGCAGTTCGTCGGGCAGCACACCCATGATCGTGTCGCCGACGCCGGTCAGCGTCACGGTGTTCGGGTCGTCGCTTTGGGAGTCGTCGGGGTCGGGCGACGACGAATCGTTGGCGCCGGCGGGGCCTTCGCCAGGCGCCAGCCACACCACCAGGGCGGCCAGCAGCACCAGCGTCATGACGGCGCCGCCGATCAGCAGCGCGGTCTTGCCGGCGGATCCGCCGCGGCCGTGTCGTCCTGAGCCGCGGCGTCGGGGAGGGGGCGGTTCGACAGGGAAGTCTCTGATCACGACAAGCCTTTGGGGGTGTTGAGCAGTGTCAGGTCAGCAGGTCGCGGACCACGGCGTCGGCGAGCAGCCTGCCGCGGAGGGTCAACTGTACGGTCCCTTTGGCGAATTCGCGACCGTCGAGCAGCCCGTCGGCAAGCGCGCGACGCGCCGACGAGTTGCCGGCCTGGCCAAGGCGCGTCAACGGCAAACCTTCGCTCAGCCGGGTCCGCAGCAGCACGTCTTCGGTATGACGTTGGCGGTCGGTGAGAAGTTCGCGGCCTTGTGCCGGCGACAGTCCCTGCCGCAGCAGTTCGGCGTGTCGAGCGGGGTGTTTGACGTTCCACCAGCGCACGCCGCCGACGTGGCTGTGCGCGCCCGGGCCGAAGCCCCACCAGCCGTCGCCGCGCCAGTACAGCAGGTTGTGCCGGCACCGCGCGGCGGCGTCGCGCGCCCAGTTCGACACCTCGTACCAGTGCAGTCCCGCCGCCGACAGCGTCTCCTCGGCGGCGAGGTAACGCTCGGCGGCGACGTCGTCGTCGGGGGCGGGCAGCTGGCCGCGGCGCACCCGCCGCGCCAGGGCGGTGCCGTCTTCTACGACGAGGGCGTAGGCCGAGACGTGGTCGACGCCGGATTCGACCGCCGCGCGCAGGCTTGCGGCGAAGTCGTCGGCGGTTTCGCCCGGGGCGCCGTAGATCAGATCCAGGTTGACGTGCGCGAATCCCGCCTGCCGGGCCCAGTCCACGGCGTCGACGGCGCGGCCGGGGGTGTGCCGGCGGTCCAGGACCGACAGCACGTGTCGCGCGGTCGACTGCATCCCAAGCGACACGCGATTGAAGCCGGCGGCGTGCAGCTCCTTCAGGTAGCGCGGGTCCACCGACTCGGGGTTGGCTTCGGTGGTGATCTCCGCGTCGGCGTCCAGCCCGAAGGCGTCGGCGACCAGCTGCACGATCTGGCCAAGCTGGACGGCGCTCAACAGCGTCGGCGTGCCGCCGCCGACGAAAACCGTCCGCGCGGGCGGCAGCGCGCCTTCGGCGACGCGGGCGGCAAGCGCGAATTCCTCGCGCAGCACGTCGACGTAGCCGTCGCGGCTGACGCCTCCGCCCAGCTCCTCGGCGGTGTAGGTGTTGAAGTCGCAGTAGCCGCATCGCGTGGCGCAGAACGGAACGTGCACGTAGACGCCGAAGTCGCGGCCGCGCTGACGTCGCCAGGCCTCCTCCGGAAGCCTCCCGTCGGCGGGAGCCGGTTCACCGTCGGGCAGGGCGGATGGCACGCGTACTACGGTACGACCCATGAGTCAGGACTTCTCAGACGAGTTGGTCACATACGACGTGTCCCGCGGCGTGGCGACGTTGAGGCTCAACAGCGACGCCAACCGCAACGCGCTTTCCACGCCGTTGATGCGGCAGTTGCTGGATCGCCTGGACGCGGCCGCCAAGGACGAAGACGTGCGGGTCGTGGTGCTCGGCCACGCCGGGCGGGTGTTCTGCTCCGGCGCGGACCTCAAGGAGACCGCGGCCGCGCGCGAGGCCGGCGAGGTGCCCGCCGCGCTGTTGACCGAGGTGCTCGCGGCGATGTGGGAATTCGACAAGCCGATCATCGCCCGCGTCGCCGGACCGGCGCGGGCCGGAGGCATCGGGCTGGTCGCCGCCGCCGACATCTCCGTGTGCGCCGCCGAGGCCACCTTCGCGTTCACCGAGGTGCGCATCGGGGTGGTGCCGGCGGTGATCTCGGCGACCGTGCTGCGACGGCTGAGCCCCCGCCACGCCGCGGAGCTGTACTTGACCGGGTCGGTCTTTGACGGCCGCCGCGCCGAGGCCGTGGGGCTGGTGACGCGCGCGGTGCCCGCGGCGGACGTGGACGCGGCGGTGGCCGGATACGCCGAGGACCTGGTGCGAGGCGCCCCGGGCGCGCTCACCGGCGCCAAGGAGCTGCTGCGGCGCGGCGACGAGGACATCCGCGCCGAGCTGGCGTCCTTGGCGGAGACCTCGACGAGATTCTTCCTGTCCGAGGAGGGACGGGAGGGCGTCGCCGCCTTTGCCGAGGACCGGGATCCGAACTGGGTTCCGGACAAGTAAGAGTTCCTGGCTTTGTCCTCTTCCGTGGCGAGCGGCCTCCAGGCCAGTGCAACGGCCGTAAGCCGCTGTACGGCCGCAAGCCCCGCGTGATCGAACAGACAAGACCAAGGCGCAGGC
>JBOGDN010000561.1:0-12185 GCA_050742995.1 Stackebrandtia sp.
CCCGGAGACTTCGCTGGTGTAGACGTCGTGTCCGATCTGGTTGGGGTGGTAGGACTCGACGATCGGCTTGGACGTTCCGTTGACCCATTCCTCCTCGTCGCACACGGCGTGGCCGGTGAACGCCGAGCGCGGGTCGACGAAGGTGAAGCCGTGCGCGGCGGCCTTGGCGGCCGTGGCGTCGGCGAGGAGGTCGGCGGCGGAGTTGAGTTCGGTTTGCTCGTCCGGGCTGATCCGAGCGATGGCGTTGCACTCTTCGCCGTTGAACAGCTTGGGGTAGCCGACCACGATCACGCGGGCCTCGGGCGCCGCCTGCGCGATCTCGGAGTACAGCGCGTCCAGCTCGGCGGGAAGCGCGTCTTGAATCGTCGCCTTGGCCTTGTCGATGTCTCCCCAGCAGGTCGTCGGCCACGGCTTGGCGCACTGGGTCAGGACGGCTTCGAATCCGACGTCGTTGCCCCCGGCCGAGACCGTCACCAGCGAGGTGTTCGCGCTCAGCGCGCCGAGCTGCCCGGCGCGGACGTCGTCGATCACGGCCGAGGAGCACGCCTGATGGTTGAGGGTGTATCCCTTGTCGGCGGCCAGCTGGGCCGGGTACGAATGGTTCGAGCGCAGACACTCCTCGTCGTAGTACTCCCGAGTCCCTGTCCCGGAGGAGTAGGAGTCGCCGAGCGCGACGTATTCGCCGGCGTCGGCGTGAGCCGGTACGGCGACGCCGGCGGCAAGCAGGGCGGCGGCGACTCCGAACAGGCTCAACTTGACGGACGTGCGCATGTGTTTACTCCATAATTGTCGAAGGGGGTGCGTTCGCCGAAACCAGATCCCGCATATCCTGCACCGGCGACCTCACAACTTGCCCATTATGGATAAGTGATGGCGTCTATTCCGGATGGCGAGACGAATACGTCCGCCGTCGCGCGGCGGCGGCTTGGAGCCAGCGGGTTTGGCGGAGCTTGGTATCGTTCGCCGGCGGTGTCGACACTTGAGAGAGGGACCCCATGTCTGGCGGCGGATCGATTACTCGACGCACCGTGTTCAAGGGCGCGGCCCTGCTGGGCGGGGGCGTGCTGTTGGGCGCCGGCGGGATCGCGGCCGCCACCCCGCTGCTGCGCTCCGACCGGCCGGCGCTGACGCACGGCGTGGCCAGCGGAGACGTCAACGGCGGCTCCGCGGTGATCTGGTCACGCGCCGACCGGGACGCGACCATGTGGGTGGAGCTGTCGCTGCGTCCCGACTTCGGCGACTCCTGGCAGGTGCGCGGCCCCGAGATGATCGCCGACAACGACTACACCGGCAAGACGCCGGTGGACGGGCTGCCCGAGGGCGCCGTCGTCCACTATCGCGTGTGGGCCGACAACGGCGCGGCCGGCGAACCGGTGGCCGGATCGCTGCGCACCGCCCCCGCCGAGGGACAGGACGTCCGCTTTGTTTGGTCGGCCGACATCGCCGGGCAGGGCTGGGGAATCAACCCCGACTTCGGCGGCTATCGCACCTTCGACGACATGGCCGCCCTCGACCCCGACTTCTTTTTGTGCAGCGGCGACTACTACTACGGCGACAATCCACTTTCGGAGACTGTGGAACTGCCCGACGGCCGAATCTGGAAGAATTTGGTGACTCCGGAGAAGGCCAAGGTCGCCGAAACCCTCGACGAGTTCCGGGGGCAGTACAAATACAACCTCGAAGACGGCCCGCTGCGCTCTTTCCTGTCCAAGGTCCCCATGATCAACCAGTGGGACGACCACGAGGTGCTCAACAACTGGTACCCCGGCGAAATCCACGACGACGACAACTACACCGAAAAGAACGTCGACGTGCTGGCCGCCCGCGCCCGCAAGGCGTTCGCCGAATACACGCCCAACCCGATGGGGCCGGACGGCGAGGGGCGCATCTACCGCAAGATTTCGCACGGCCCGCTGCTTGACGTGTTCGTGCTGGACATGCGCACTTACAAGGACCCCAACACGCTCAACGACTCGCCCGACGGCGGCACGGTGCTCGGTCGGACCCAGCTCGACTGGCTGAAGCGGGAGCTGGCCGACTCCACCGCCGCCTGGAAGGTGATCGCCAACGACCTGCCGCTCGGCCTGATCGTCGGCGACGGCCCGGAGAACATCGAGGCGGTAGCCCAGCGAGACAACGGATCTCCGCTGGGACGCGAGGTCGAGATCGCCGAACTGCTTTCTTACGTCAAGGCCCAGTCGATCGCCGGAATCGTCTGGATCACCGCCGACGTGCACTACACCGCCGCGCACCACTACGACCCGTCCCGCGCCGCCTTCACCGACTTCAACCCGTTCTGGGAGTTCGTGGCCGGACCGCTCAACGCCGGCTCGTTCGGCCCCGGAAAACTCGACGCCACCTTCGGCGCCGAAGCGGTGTTCCACAAAGCTCCGGACGCCGACCACCAGGGCGCCAACCCGTTGGACGGCTACCAGTTCTACGGCGAAATCGCCGTCGACGCCGCCTCGAAGACGCTGACCGCCCGGCTGTTGGAAATCGGCGGCGCCGAACTTTTCCGACAGGAACTCACCGCCGACAGCTGACCGCGGGCAGGGTCGGCGCCGAGGCGACGGCGAGGCTTTTCTTAAACGACGATAAGCGGTATCCTGGCCGCCGGCAGATTAAGTAATCGATTACCTGCCTCGCAGACTTTCACCCCCGCGCATCGATCCTGCGACAACGCGACGAGGAATCACCGCGATGAAAAAACTCAAATCCCCGATCATTCGTCGGAGTGCCACAGCGGCCGCGCTTGTGGCGCTGGCCGCCACGCTGGTCGCCTACGACGCCTCCGCCGATCCGTCCGGCCCGACCGCCGAATCGCCGTCGACGTACGACTCGCCGCCGGCCAGCGACTTCTTCTCCACGGTCGCCGTCGACTCCGCCGCCTCACAGGGCGCCCCGGCGGTGGGCGACAACGTCAACCACGGCGACCTGTGGCCCAACTGCTGGTCTGACGACGACGAGGTCTACACCGCCTACGGCGACGGCGTCGGATTCGACGACCAGTTCTCCGACATCGGCGTCGCCCAGATTTCGGGCAATGTAGGCGAGCTGTCCGGCGCCCAGCTGGCCACCGACGTCAGTCAAACCTGGACCGCCGACCACAACCGCAAACCCACCGGCATGGCCTGCGTGGACGGAACCCTCTACCTCGCCGTCCAGGACCTCGCCCTCGACTTCAACGACGCCCCGGCCGCCACGATCGCCAAGTCCACGGATCGCGGCCGCACCTGGGAGTGGGACCGGCAGGCGCCCATGTTCGGCGAGGGCGTGTTCACCACGGTCATGTTCCTCGACTACGGCAAGGGCTACGCCGAGGCTCCCGACGACTACGTCTACGCCTACGGTCTCGACCACAACTGGCGCGACTCCTTCAACGACCGGGTGCCCGACCCGGTCGACCTCTACCTCGCCCGCGTACCCCGCGACTCCGTCATGGACCGTTCGGCGTGGACGTTCGCCAGCGGCTTCGACGACTCCGGCGAACCGACCTGGTCGTCCGACATCGGAAGCCGCGCACCGGTCATGCACGACGACCGGCACATCTACCAGGACGTGTTCACCGACGGCCGGGTCGAGAACACCACGGTGCTCGGCCAGGGCGGCGTGGTCTACAACAAGCCGCTCGACCGGTCCATCTACACGTCGTGGACGGAGTACACCTTCGAGTTCTACGAGTCCCCGACGCCGTGGGGGCCGTGGCGGCACTTCGAGACCAAGGACTTCGGCGGCTACACCTGGACGCACGAAAAGCACGGCGGTTACGCCACCACCATCCCGTCCAAGTACATCAGCGCCGACGGCAAGTCGATGTGGCTGCAGTCCAACGTCTGTCCCTGCGGCGGCGGCTTCCCCGACGGCGACCACTGGGCGTACACGTTCTCGCTGCGGAAACTCCAGCTGGAGCCCTTCGCCGCCAGCGAACCCGACAACGGCGCCGATCCGACGCGCAACCTCGCCGTCGAGCCGGGAACGGTCGGGGAGGAACGGGCCACCCATTTCGGCAACGGCCACTTCTACAACGACGGCGCGCGCGACCAGTCGGACGACGACTGGAACGACGAACGCAAGACCGAAAGCTGGTGGGGCTACACCTGGCCCCGTGAGTACACGATGGACAGGGTCGTCTACACCACCGGCGAGATGTTCGGCGACGGCGGCTGGTTCGCCTCCGACCTTCGGGTGCAGGTGCGCCGCGACCACGAATGGGTCGACGCCGGCGAGGTCACCATCTCACCGGCCTACCCGTACGACCAGACGGCCGGCCCGAACCAGACCTACACGATCGACTTCCCGGCCACGGCCGGCGACGGCGTGCGCGTCGTCGGCGCGCCCGGCGGCGACCTCACCTTCACCTCCATCGCCGAACTGGAGGTCTACCACGCAGGCTGATCCCGCCGCTCCTCCCGGGTTCACCTGGGAGGAGCGGAATCGCGCGTCGAACTGGCCCGCTCGATGAGCGAGGCCTGCAAGGTGGTGGTGCTGGCCGGCCGGTCGTTGTCCGCGATGCGAGCCAGCAACAGCCTGGCCGCGGCGACGCCGATCTCGTAGGCCGGCTGCGCCACCACCGACAGCGGGGGAGCGACAAGGGACGCCCAGGGCACGTCGTCGAAGGCCACCACTCCGACGTCCCGGCCGGGCCGCAGCCGCAAGTCCGCCAGGGCTTCCAGCGTCCCGATCGCCATGGCGCTGTTGGCGACCAGCAGGGCGTCCGGGGTCTCCGCTCCGGAGAACAGGTCCACGGTGGCCTCATGCGCGCCGGAGGCCCGATAGGCCGTGCGCCGGACGAAACGGCCGCCTGCGCGCTGCTTCGCGGCGCGCAGGGCGTCGTGATAGCCGGCCAGCCGTTCGTCGGCGGTGAGGACTCCCGCCGGGCCGGTGAGACAGCCGATTCCCGCATAGCCCTGTGCCAGCAGGTGCTCCACGGCCATGCGCGCGGCCTCCCGGGAGTCGACGAGCACGCTGTCGCGGTCGGCGAGCGGCCGGTCCACCGCCACCACCGGGGTGCCGCGCCGCCGCAGCGCGTCCACGGGCGCCGGCGCGCCGGTCGGCGAGATGACGACGCCGGCCACCCGTTCCTGGATCGCCACGTCCAGATAGCGGCGTTCCTTGTCGGCGTCCTCATCGGAGTTGCACAGCACCACCGAGTAGCCGTCGGCCTGCGCGATGTCCTCGACGCCCCGCGCGATCGAGGTGAAGAACGGAATCTCCACGTCGGAGATGATCAACGCGATCACCGCGGTCTGCTGACGGCGCAGGTTCCTGGCCGGTCCGTTGAGCTGGTAGCCGAGCTCCTCGGCGGCCTGGAACACCCTGGCCGCCAGAGCCGGATCCACGGTGGTGACGCCGTTGAGGGCGCGTGACACCGTCGCCGTGGACAGTCCGGCCTTAGCCGCCACATCGCTGATCGTCGCCAACGTACCGCCTTCCGTTCGAGTCATCGTGACCTATTGACACTGCCACACCTACACCCTAATGTCGGGTAAACGATTACTCGAAATCAAGGCAGGTCGCCGGCGCGTGTTCTCGCCGACGTCCGGCCGGGGACCGGACGACCCGCACAGGAGGACAAGTGGCGCGTATTGGCGTGATCAGCGTTTCGGACGGGCGGTCATACGTTCAGGAAGGCATCGCCGACTTCACCGCCGGCTACGAGGACAGGCTGGCGGCGGCTCTTGAGGCGGCCGGGCACGAGGTCGTCCGCGGCGAGGAACAGCTCACCTCCAACGCCGTCGCCGTCTCGACAGCCCGCAAGGTGGCCGCCGCCGGAGTGGACCTGACGATCCTGCACTACGCGGTGTGGGCGTTTCCGCACTTCACCATGCTCGCCGCCGACGCCCTGCCCGGACCGCTGCTGTTGCTGTCGACGATCGACCCGGTGCAGCCGGGCATGGTCGGCATGCTGGCAGCCGGCGGCGCCCTCGACCAGATCGGCCGGCGCCACACCCGGCTGTGGGGCGACCCGGACGACGCCGCCCTGATCGAAGCGATCGGAACCCGGGCCGCCGCGGCGGCCGCGACCGGCGCGCTGCGGGGCTCCACCTTCGGCAGAATCGGCGGACGCCCGATGGGCATGTACACCGCGGTGGCCAACGCCGACCAGTGGCAGCGCGAGTTCGGCGTGGACGTCGAGGAAATCGACCAGCTGGAGATCGTCCGACGCGCCGAAGCCGCCGACACGGCCGAGAAACGCCACGGCCGCGAATGGCTGGAGCGGCACGCGAAGGTGCACTACGACGGCAAGAAGCTGACCCCGGAGCTGCTGGAGCGGCAGGTGGGCTCCTATATCGCGATGCGCGAGCTGATCGAGGAGTGGAACCTCGACTTCACCGGCATCAAGGGACAGCCCGAGCTCACCCAGTACTTCGCCACCATGGACATCGCCGAGGCGTTCCTGAACGACCCCTACGACTGGAACGGCCCCAAGCAGCCGCACGTCTGCGCCACCGAGGCCGACATGGACGGCGCCCTCACCATGCAGCTGCTCAAGCACATCTCCGGCACCCCGGTGCTTTTCGCCGACGTGCGGCACTACCACGCCGACCGCGACGTGTGGGACCTGTGCAACTCCGGGCAGCACGCCACCTGGTACGCCGCGCGCAGCGACGACCCCGCGGAGAACCTGGCGAAGGTGAACCTCTATCCGGAGGTGTTCTTCTTCCCGGCCGGCGGGGCGTCGGTCCAGCACATCGCCGCGCCGGGGGAGATGACCCTCGCGCGACTGACGCGGCTGAACGGCGCCTACCGCATGCAGTTGATGCGCGGCGACTTCGTGGAGTTCGACGAGGCCGTCAACTCCGAGCTGACCAAAAGATCCACACCGGAATGGCCGCACGCCTGGGCGCGAATCGACGCCCCCGCCGAGACGTTCCTGTCGCGGTTCGGCGCCAACCACATTCACGCGATCCCCGGCGACCGTCGCGCCGAGCTTCGCGCGGTGTGCGAACTGCTCGACATCACCCTCGACGAGTTCACGAGAGACTAAAGCCGTGAGCGTCGACGACGAAGCACTCATCGGGATAGACATCGGCACGTCGAGCTCCAAAGGCGTGCTGGTGTCCGCCCGGGGACGGATTCTCGCGCGCGCCAGTCGACCCCACGAGACGTCGACCCCCCGGCCCGGCTGGGTGGAGCACGACGCCGAGAAGGTGTGGTGGGCCGACTTCCAGGCGATCAGCGCCGAACTGGTCGCCGCGGCGGCTGGCCGGCGCATCGCCGGCGTCGGGCTCAGCGGCATCGGCCCGGTTCTGCTGCCCGCCGACGGGGAGGGAACGCCGCTGCGACCGGCCATCCTGTACGGCGTGGACACCCGGGCGACCGAGGAAATCGCCGAACTGACCGAAGAGTTCGGCGCCGAGGCAATTCTGGAGCGCGGCGGCACGCCGCTGTCCAGTCAGGCCGTGGGGCCGAAACTGCGGTGGCTGGCCAAGCGGGAGCCGGACGTCTACCGGCGCACCGAGCTGTTCCTGATGGCCAGCTCATATCTGGTGCACCGGCTGACCGGCGAGTACGTGTTGGATCACCACTCCGCGAGCCAGTGCGACCCGATGTACGACCTGCGCCGGCAAGACTGGGCGCACGACTGGGCCGAGCGGACGGCGCCCGGGCTGACCCTGCCCCGACTGGCCTGGCCCGGCGAGGTGGCAGGCACGGTGTCGGCGACGGCGGCGGCGCAAACCGGTTTGCCGCAAGGCATTCCGGTGACCGCGGGAACTGTGGACGCCTGGGCCGAATCCGTCAGCGTCGGCGTCGCCGAGCCCGGCGAGACCATGGTCATGTACGGCACCACGATGTTCCTGATCAACGTGCTGCGCGACCCGCGACCGCACCCGGGGCTGTGGACCACCTGCGGCGCGCTGGCCGGCACATACTCGCTGGCCGCCGGCATGGCGACGTCGGGCGCCGTCACCGACTGGTGGCGGAAGCTGCTCGACGCCGACTTCGCGGATCTGGTCGCCGAAGCCGCGCGGGCGCCGGCGGGCAGCCGAGGTCTGCTTTTGCTGCCGTACTTCGCCGGCGAACGCACGCCGTTGTTCGATCCGGACGCCCGCGGCATCCTGGCGGGCCTGACGCTGCACCACGGCCGAGCCGAGCTGTATCGCGCCGCCCTGGAAGGCATCGCCTACGGGGTAAGACACAACTTGGAGGCGATGGCCGCCGCCGGCGGCCGGGCCGAGCGGCTGGTCGCCGTCGGCGGAGGCACCCAGGGCGGACTGTGGACTCAGATCGTGTCCGACGTGGCCGGCGTCGCGCAGGACATCCCGACCGAGACCGTCGGCGCCTGCTTCGGGGACGCGATGCTGGCGGCGCGCGGAATCGGCCTTGACGTCGACGCGGCGCGATGGAATCCCGTGGTCGAGACGGTGCGGCCAGACGACGACCGATCCGCCGAATACGACCAGTACTACCGGCGTTATCGCCAGCTGTACACCGCGACCAGCGACATCGCGCACTTTCTGGCCGAGCGGCAGAACGCGGCGGCCGACTGAGCCGGCGGTTACCGCGCTCGCGGCAGCCGCTGATCCACCGGAGCCAGGTTGAACGGCCGGTGCGGCAGCGTCTGGTACCAGTACGCCGTCGACGACACGTCGTCGCTGCGCTTGTTGGCGTGCCCGTGCTCGACGGTGACCTTTATCGACTTGGAGAAGATCACCGGGTCCTCGACGTGGAAGCGGTACAGCGAGATCTGGCCCTTCCAGTTCTCTTCGCCCGGCAAGGTGATCCCGTGATACGGCGCGTGATAGGTCTGAGTGGGGCACCAGGCGGTGTTGAAGTAGTCCTCGGTGCCGGTGCCGTGCAGCCGCGGCGGGAAGGGCTCGCCGTCGATGAAGATCATGTCGTCGCCTTCGCCGTACCAGTCCCACTCGACGCTGTCGGACAGGTTGTGCACATTGAGGACGCAGCCGACGTAGTGGCCGCGTCCCTCGGCGTCCAGGATCACGTAGTTGCCCTCGCCTGAGAGGTTGGTCCCCTCCAGCAGGTGCTCGGGCGTGCTGCGCCCCTTCGGCGACTGTCCGTCGGTCGGATTCTCGCGGCGCCACTGCGCGTGGAAGTAGCCCAGCTCGGGATCGGCGCTTTGGTGGGTCTCGTAGTCGATGTAGTAGTAGAAGAAGACCGGTTCGTCGTCCAGCTCGCTGATCAGCTCGACGGTGGCGTGGCGCGCGTACGGCATGGCGAACCAGCAGTTGAAGCCCTTGCCGTCCTGCGGGCTCATCTGCAGCGGGGCCGAGACGAAGTTGGCGGTGCGGGCGTGGCCGATTCCGAAGAAGTCGCCAAGCGGCGCGAGCACGCTGGGATGCGAGGAGTCGTCCCAGGTGATCCGCAGCACCAGCTTGCGCAGATAGTCAGGCTCCACCACCCACGGCCCCTCGCGATGCGGCAGCGCGACGGTACACCAGATGTGGGTGATCGCCCCCGGGCCGTCAAGCGAAGCCAGCTGCGCGGTCTGTCCGGGTTGGATGGTGACGCGGTCGTCGTTTCCACCGGTGACGTCCCAGCTGGACGCCCGGCCGCGGCGGGCCGAACGCAGCCTGGGAAGGTCGCGCAGGCTGCTGCCGAACGATCCGTACCCGGGTTCTGGCATGGAGTCCTCCTACTTCATTCCGGTCGTCTTCAACGACTGCACCAGCCGGCGCTGTCCGAACAGGAACACGATGATCGTGGGTATGGCCGCCAGCACCGAAGCGGCGAGCACGTACTGGATCTGCTGGCCGTATTGTCCCTGCAGCGAGGCGATGCCCACCTGCACCACGCGCAGGTTCTCGTCTTGAGTCACGGTCAGCGGCCACACGAAGGAATTCCAGTTGGCCAGGAAGAACAGCACCGCGAGCGACGCCATGATGGGCCTGCTCAACGGCAGGACGACGTGCCAGTACATGCGGAGGTATCCGCAGCCGTCGAGGCGGGCCGCGTCCTCAAGCTCGGCGGGCAGACTCAGATAGAACTGCCGCAGCAGGAAGATGCCGAAGGCGTTGAAGACGCTCGGCACGATGAGTCCGGCGTAGCTGTCGACCATGCCAAGCGTCCGCGTCACGATGAACAGCGGCACCAGGATGACCGGCAGCGAGATCAGCAGCGTCGCCACGATCAGAGCGAAGGCGAACCTGCGGCCCCGGAACCGCAGCCGCGCCAGCGCGTATCCGGCCATGGTGTGCAGGAAAAGCGCGATGACCGTGACGGCGACCGACACCAGCGCGCTGTTGCCCAGGTACAGCAACAGCGGCACTTCGGTGAGCACGAATTCGAAGTTCTCAAGGGTCAGGGCGCTCGGCCAGGACAAGGAGAACACCTCGTCGCCCGGTCGCAGCGCGGCCAGCAGCAGCCACAGCATCGGCAGCACGGTCACCGCCGCGACCAGGTATCCGAGGACCGCCACCCAGCTGAATCTGGAGCGGCCGGCGGCGCGGTTACGACTCATGGAAGCGTCCTCCACGGGTGAGGGCGAACAGGAGGCCGGTGAGCGCGATCAGCGCCGCGACGACGACGCCGCAGATCGCGGCGGCGTATCCGAACCGGCCATAGAGGAACGCCTGCTGGTAGGCGTAGAAGATGACTGTGGACGTCGAGTTGGCCGGGCCTCCCTTGGTGATGACGAAGACCAGGTCGAAGGCCAGCGTGCCGGCGACCGCGTTCACCAGCGACGTCACCAGCACGAAGAAGCTGGTGGGCCGCAGAATCGGCCACGTGACGTGCCAGAACCGCTGCCAGGCGTTGGCGCCGTCCACGACCGCGGCGTCGTGATATTCGGCGGGAATGTCCTGCAGGCCGGCCAGGAAGATCAGCATCTGGTACCCCATCAGAAACCACACGCTGATGAGCACCAGCGTCGGCAGCGCAAGCGCGGTGTTGCCGAGCCAGGAGACGTCGCCGAGCCCCAGCGGCGCCAGCGCGCTGCTGACCGCTCCGGTCTTGTCGGTGAGCAGGAACTTCCACAGCACGCCGACCACCACGAGGCTGACCACGTTGGGCAGGAACAGAATGGTGCGGACTACTCCGACGCCGGGATACGGGTTCTTCACCAGCAGGGCCAGGCCCAGGCTCGCCGCGAACGCGCACGGCACGAACATCACGGTGTACGCCGCCGTGATGCCGAAGCTCTTCCACAGCAGCTTGTCGCCGAGCATGAGAGCGAAGTTGTCGGCGCCGGCGAACTCGACCTTGCCGAAGCCGTCCACGTGGAACAGCCCCATCGCCAGTGCAAGCAGCGTCGGCGCGAGGACGAACAGCAGCAGCCCCACGGCGTCGGGGGCGAGAAATCCGTAGGCCGCCCGAGCCTCGCCGCGGCGGGGACGCGGCGCCAGCCGAGTCAATGCGCTGTGCGTCATAGGATCGGCGCTCCTTCGTAAGAGGACAGGAACGTCTGGATCTGATCCGCGGCGTCGGCCGCCGCGGCGTTCGGGTCGGCGCCGTCCAGCTGGCACGCCTGCAAGGCGTCCGAAATGCTGCGATAGATCTCCACCGGGTAGCGCGGTTCGCCGATCGCCGTGGGCCCGATGTCTTCGGCGAACATGCGGTACATGGGGCTGTCGAAGTCGCCCTCGCTCTCGGCGAGCTCCTCAACCGAGCGCCGTACGGGCAGGTTCTTCTTGATCACCGTGTTCCATTGGCGTCCCCGCTCGACGCACTCGGGGTCGTCGGTTCCCAGCGCCCAGGCGATGAACTCGGCGGCCGTGTCGGGGTCGCGGCCGCGGGCGTTGGCGCACATGGCCCAGCCGCCGGCCGTGGTGACCGATTCGCCGCCCGGCGGCGCCGGCAGCGGCACGGCGCCGTACTCGAATTCGGGGGCCTGGTCGGCCAGTTCGCCGACGGTCCACACGCCGGTCTGCTGCATGGCGCAATAACCGTTGGCGAGGTTGGCGATCGAGTCGTTTCCGCCGGCGCCTTGCGGGACGGTGGGGGCGACGCCGCGCTTGATGCTGTCCTGCCACAGCCGCAGCGCGTCGACGGCCGCCGGGCTGTCGAAGGTGCTTTCCGTCTGGTCGGGAGAGATCGGGGAGCCGCCGCCCATCCACAGGAACGGATACCACGTGAAGTTCTGGTAGTAGCCGGGGTTGGTCTCAAGCAGCAGTCCGAACCTGCGCGAGGTGGTGAGTTTGTCGGCCACGTCGAGCAGCTGGTCCCAGTACCGCGGCACGTCCGCCTCGGACAGCTTCGCCTCCTCGAACGCCTTGACGCTGTAGAAA
>JBOGDN010000562.1:0-3057 GCA_050742995.1 Stackebrandtia sp.
GTCCTTGGACATGGCGCGCGAGATCAACTCCGGCACGGGGTGCGGCACGTCCGCGGGCAGCCGCGGCGGGTCGTTGCGCAGATGCGCCGAAAGCACGCCGAGCGGCGTGTCCGCCTTGAACGGCGGATCGCCCGCCAGGCACTGATGCGCGACGACGCCGAGGGAGTAGACGTCGGAGGCCGGACTCAGCCGCTCGCCGGAAGCCTGCTCGGGCGACATGTACGTCACCGTCCCCAGCACGACGCCCGTGGTGGTCATGGTGAGGTCGGCGCTGGTGCGGGCGATGCCGAAGTCGACGAGCACCACGTGACCGTCGTCGCGCACCAGGATGTTTCCGGGCTTGACGTCGCGGTGAATGATCCCCACGTCGTGCGCGGTCTGCAGCGCGTCGGCGACCTGGGCGACCACCTGCAGGGTGTCCTGCGAGTTCAGCCGCCCCCAGCCGCCGAGCCGTCGCGAAAGCGACTGACCGTCCACATATTGCATGACGAGAAACGCGAGCAGGCCGCGCGGCCCCTCGACCTCGCCGTAGTCGTAGACGTCGACGACGCTCGGGCCCTCAAGCGAGGCGATGGCACAGGCCTCGCGGTGGAACCGCTCGCGGAAGTTGCGTTCGTCGGAAAGGTTGGGCAGCAGCATCTTGATCGCGACGGTGCGGCGAAGCAGCGTGTCCTCGCCGCGCCACACGTCGCCCATGCCGCCGCCTCCGACGCGTTTGTCGAGACGGTAGCGTCCCGCCAGCATGTCATCTGTGTGCAGCACAGTCGTCTACCGTTCGGAAAGAGGGTCGAAATCGGTGCGCGGGACGCTCCCGCGTCGACGGGGAGCGGACACGTCAGCCGGCGTCGTCGCCGGCGCGTCGAGCTCTTCGGCCACACAGAGTACAGGATTGATGACTCTCGTATTCCGGCGTGCGTGTTCCACCAGTCGTACCCCCCTGCGCCGCGGATCCCCAGGCGCCGTCGTATCGGACGTCTCGAGCTGTCGTCCGGCCAACCTGCCACGCGGGCTAGACGCGAACTCGGTCTGCCGGAAAGGTTCCCTCGTTAGAGAACAACGAGGCTGGCGACGATTCGGTGCGGCGACCGCGGCTCGCGCTTGAGATCGCGCCGCGCACGGGCTTGGGGCGTCAAGAGTTCGTAACTTTGTCCCGTTTCCTGCTGCGCGTCCACCAGACGGCGCCTCGCGGCGTTGTCGGCACTTCCGCATCCGACACCGGGATGCAGAAGCACCTCCGCCTTGCGAGAAAACTCGAAACGACGACGCTTCGCAAGCCGTCGCCACCTGGAGGTCGCTCGCCACGGAAGAGGACTCTCAAACCTGCCCTAGGGCCTGGTCACGCCCCTCATCCACCCCCACCCGCTCCCCGGTGTCGGCGGCGCGTGCGAGGATGCCTGGCGTGGAATTTGCCTTGGCCGCACTGGCGGTCGTGCTCGCCGGCGGTCTGGCCTTCGCGATCGTCGTGCTGGTCACCGGCGACGACCCGGGGCTGAGTCCGCAGTCCGGCGACGGCGTGCCGGTCGAGCTTCCCGGCGACCGTCCGCTTTCCGAGTCCGACGTGGCGAACACCCGCTTCGACACCGGCCTGCGCGGCTACCGCACGACCCAGGTCGACGCGGCCCTGGCGCGGCTGGCCTACGACGTCGGCTTCAAAGACGAGCTGATCAAGGTCCTCGCTTCCGAGGTGGCCGCGCTGCGCGACGGTCGTCTCGCCGACGCCGACGTGCTCGAAGAGGTGCGGCGACGCGCGCTCGGCGAGGCCGCGCCCAAGCCGGAGCCGGAGCCGGAACCAGAGTTGGAGCCGGAGCCGCCCGAGGACTCCGACGACGCGCGGCCCGCCCCCGAAAAGCAGCCCGTTTCGGAGTCCTCGGACGGCGCGGATGACTGACGTGGTCGTCGGCGCCGACGGGCTGCCGCGCTGCCCGTGGAGCAGCGACTGGGAGATCTACCGGACCTACCACGACCGCGAGTGGGGCCGCCGGCTGCGCGGCGACGACGCCTTGTTCGAACGCCTCAGCCTCGAGGCGTTCCAGTCGGGGCTTTCCTGGCTGACGATCCTGCGCAAACGCGAAGCCTTCCGCGCCGCGTTCCAGGGCTTTGAGGCCGCACGCGTCGCCCGTTACGACGACGGCGACGTGGAACGCCTGCTCGCCGACGCCGGCATCGTCCGCAACCGCGCCAAGATCAACGCCGTGATCGGCAACGCCCGGGCCATGGCCGAGCTGGACGGGACGCTGACGGATCTGCTGTGGTCGTTCGCGCCGCCGCCGCGACCCCGCCCGCGAACCGTCGCCGACGTCCCCGCCGTCACGCCGGAGTCGAAGGCCATGGCCGCGGCCCTGAAGCGCCGCGGCTTCCGCTTCGTCGGACCCACCACGGCCTACGCGCTCATGCAGGCGGTCGGCATGGTCGACGATCACGTCGTCGGCTGCCACGTGGAGTCCTGAGAACGCGTCCGGCGTTCGCGCCTAAGCCGCGTGGAGCCGGTGTGAGCTTGTGTGCCGGCCGCGAAGCTGAACCGCACCCCTGAAAAGCGACATGATGGGATGGCATCCATGAGCGATCGCGAACCCCTCCGGGAATGGCAGGTGAGCCTGGCGCTGCCGATCGAGGCGCGGGGGCGGGCCGAGGCGGTCGCCCAGTTCTGGGAGTACGTGGCCTCGCTCGGCCCCGACGAGCTGCCCGCATTCGTGGCGCCGTACGGCGACGAGCTGGCCATGCAGGCCTTTGTGGGCGGCGTGCAGACCGACCTCGACCCCGAACCCGAGGACGACTGAGAGGCTTGGCGCCGGAGTTTCAGCGGCCCTCGAACTCCGGCTTGCGCTTGTTGACGAACGCGTCGACCGCGTTGCGGTGGTCGGCGGTTCGCCCGCAGGCGGACTGAGCGGCGGACTCGGCCTCGAGCGCGTCGGCGAAGTCCCCGTCGCGTCGCAGCAGGCGCTTGATCTCGGCGTATCCCGCGGGGGGGCCCGCCGCCAGCCCCGCCGCCAGTTGGCTAGCGCGGGGGTGCACGTCGTCGTCGGTGTCGGCGAGCTCGGTCAGGAGACCGAGCCGGGA
>JBOGDN010000563.1:0-1960 GCA_050742995.1 Stackebrandtia sp.
CCGTCGGCGGCCGCGGCGACCCCAACACGTCCGCCGAGTACGCCGCCGCCGTCGAAGCCCTCTTCTCCGTGGCCTACACGATCAAGTTCGCCGGCAGACGAACCCTCGGCAGGGACTTCGTCGTGGCGCCGCTGGAAGGACTGTGGTGGGCCGACGACCCGGAAGTCTTCACCGCTCGCGCGAAGGATGCGTGGCAGTGGACCATGCTCGTCAGCCAGCCCGACTGGATAACCGAGGACATGATCGCCGACGCCAAGCGCGTCGTGCGGGAGAAGAAGGGCCTGCCCGCCGTCGCCGACGTCCGCCGCGAGACGCTGCACGAAGGCCCCAGCGCCCAGATGCTGCATATCGGGCCCTACGACGACGAAGGACCGGTGCTGGCCAGGCTTCACAACGAGTATCTCGGCGCCAACAACCTGCGGATGGCGGGACTGCATCACGAGATATACCTCAGCGACCGCCGCAAGACCGAGCCTGGCAAGCTGAAAACGGTGCTTCGTCAGCCAGTTCAGCCCCTCGGGGACTGACGTTCGCGAATACGCTGGGGCGATGGGAATACGAGATGACTATCTGTCGGTCGCCGACTTGGCGGTGACGTTGCTGAAGGATCCGGCCGTCGCGTCGAAATGGGACGAGCCGAGCGCGCTCGAGGACTACAGCGTCGGAGGGGTCGCGGCCCACCTGGCCAACCAGATCTTCCACATCACGCAGGCGACGCCGTCTTCCGACCCGGCGATCTCGCTCGCGGAGAACTACGCCCAGGCGGCCTGGGTCGGCGAGGACGCGTCGCACGAGGTGAACGTCGAGATCCGTTGGCGCAGCGAGAACGTCGCCGTTGAAGGCGTTTCGGTGCTGATCGGCCACGTCGAGGAGGCGCTCGCCGGAGTCCGCTCGTTGGTCGCCGAGGCGCCGGCGGATCTCGTCGTCAGCATGACGTCGGGTCGCAGCCTGACGTTCGACGACTTCCTGACGACCCGGCTGCTGGAGCTTGTCGTGCATTCGGACGATCTGGCGGTGAGCGTCGGAGTCCCGACGCCTCCGGCCCCCGAGTCGGCGGTGGCGACGGTGGTGGACGTGCTGAGCCGGCTCGCCGTGCGAAGGCACGGCGCCACGGCGGTGCTCCGGGCGTTGTCCAGAGCCGAACGCGCCCCCGCGAGGATCTCCGCTTTGTAGGCGCCGTTTAGTTCAAGTGCCGAGCCTCGCCGGCAAAACAAAGGCAAAATTCCTCGGGCGGCGGCTGGCCCGAGCGCGGCTCGCCGTCGTCCCGGGCGCGCTGATCGACGGGCTGCCGCCGCTGCGCCTTGCCGTGCACCGCTAGGAGATCTCGACGCGACACGACATAAATGTCTACTGTGTATGCTACATTGCCTGTCGTTTGACTGGAGCAAGCGGTTTCTTCGGGCGGGGTTCGACCGTTAACACGCAAGCGACAAATCTGGACAAATCATAAGGGACTATCTCATTAGGGGCCTCGGGCCGGATTGCGCCCCAGGTCAAGCCGGGTTTTTTGACTCAGCGTGAGTCGCGTATCACATTTGTGGGAATGTTGCGGAGCTGTGTTAATGTTCCCGACTGAACATTGAGGCCAGCGTACGGGGAGTTGTCGACTATGTTCTCAGAGTGAGAGGATTCGCTTGTCCAAGCTGGTATCGGCACCCCTTCGGTTCGCCGCGTTCGCGAGCTGCGCGGAAGTTGCGCCCGCCGCCGACGCACTCGTCGACGACGACCGCGTGTGGTCGTATGAGGAACTCGACGCCACCGTCGCCGCGTTGACCGACACCCTCGGAAACGCGCCGCGCGACGGGCGACCTGTGGCCGTGCTCGATCCTCGCTCGGCGGCCGGAGTCGCCGGCGTGATCGCGGCTTCGCGCGCCGGCCGGGCGTTCCTGGCGGTCGACGCGATGCTTCCCGCGGCCCGGCAGACCGAGCTGATCGCCGACTCCGGCGCAAGACTGGCGTT
>JBOGDN010000564.1:0-3614 GCA_050742995.1 Stackebrandtia sp.
ACCGGAGACGGGGCGTCCCGCGGCGTCGCCAGCGTGCCGTCGGCGCAGCAGCTGTCTGCCGCCGACCTTCCTCCGCAGCTGCCGCAGTCGCAGGGACGCGTTTACGGCGGACAGCAAAGCGCGGCCGACGAACCGCCGGCGTCGGGCGACGGCCCCGGCGCGTGGCCGCCGCCGCGACAGTAGGCGGCGGCGATGGGGGGTCATTCGCAAACGCCAGGCCGGCCTTCCGGTCCCGATCAGGGGCCGGAGGGCTGGGACGCGCCGGTGGACACGTCGCAGCGAGTCGACCTGTCGCGATACACCGGCGGCCCGGCCACGCGGCCGCCCCCTCAGCCGCCCCCGTCGCCCGACGAACCGCCGACGTCGGCCATCGGCTGGGTCATGGGATCGCCGAGACGTCCGCCGTCACAGCCGCCCGAGCCGCGCGGGCGCACCTTCCGCGTGGTCTTCATCCTCGTGGTGACCACGGTCGTGCTCGTCCTGCTCGGCCTGGCCGCCGTCTACGCGGCGAACAACTGGTTCCCCGGCTAAATCCCGCGTCTCACGCGGATTTGGCGAACACCCGCGTGAGCTTGATCCGGCTTCCGGTGCGCAAGACGCCACGCCGGTAAATGGCCGATCCCAGCATGAACATGCCCGCCGCGGCGGCCGCGAGCAGACCCGCCGACAGCAGCTGCTGCCAGATCGGGGCGTCTCCGGCGGCGGCGCGCACCGGCATCATCATCATCGAAAACGGCGGCACAAAGGACAGCACCTGTGCGACGGTTTCGGCGGGACGGAACGCGTAGATGCTCGACAGGACGTAACAGCCGATCATGAGCATCGTCATCGGGCCAATGGCGGAGCTCACCTCTTCCTGCCGCGACACCAGCGAAGCCAGCGCTCCGGCCATCGCCGCGAAGAACGCGAAGCCGAGCACCCACCAGCCGAGCGCGGACACGATCACCCCGGCGACGCCTTCGGGCAGCGTCCCCGTGGTCCCGGCGGCGCCGCCGGCCGCGAGCAGGATCAGCGCGGGCACGGCCAGGTTGACAAGACCGAGCACGCCGAGGCCGAGGACCTTGCCGCTGAGCAGCTGCCAGGCCTTCAGCGACGAAAGCAGGATCTCCACGATCCGGCTGCTTTTCTCCTCCACGACTCCCATGGCGACGTACATCGACGACATGAGGACGAAGAAGAACATCACGATGACCACCAGGTACGCGATCATGTGACGCCCGACGGCGTCGTCGCTTTGAAGCGTCCGCTCGCTCAGCGGCGTCACGTCTAGCGCTTCGTCGACGGCGTCGGACGACAGGCCGGCGTCTGCCAGCTGGCGCTCCACCATGGTCTGACGGTGGGCGTCGGCCAGGAGGCTTTGCAGCTCCGAGTCGGTTCCGTCTTCGGTCAGGAGGGTCTCGTTGTCGGCGACCGCCGCGTCGACGTCGCCGGCTTCGACGGCGCGGCGAGTCTCGTCGGCGTCGTCGTCGACGACTTCGACGTCGACGTTCACGTCGGCGGCTTCGGCCAGCCGCGACAGCGTCGCCGAGAACTCCTCGGACTCGGCGCCGGACACAGCCACGGCGTACTCGTCGTCCCCGCCGCCGACGAACAGCGGCAGCAGCATGACGCCGACGGCAAGCACCGACATGACCGCCAGCCCGATCAGGTAACTCTTGGTGCGCCCGTTGACGAGAATTTCCCGCCGGGCCACCAGCAACAGGCCTCTCATGCCGATGCCTCCCTGAAGATGTCGACAAGCTTGGGCTCGTCGAAGCCGAACCGCACCACGCGCCCGGCGGCCATCGCCGCCGCCAGGACCTTTTGGTCGTCGACGGAGTCGACGATCCACTCGCCGCCGCCGGAGTCGGTCACCTCGCCGGGAAGGTCGTCGGCCCAGTTCGCCGGCGCACCCTCCAGGACCACGCGCAGCTTGCGACGTCCGCGGCGGCGCAGCTCGTCCACGGTCCCCGCGGCGACCAGCTTCCCGGCCGACACGATGCCCACCGCGTCGCACAGCCGCTCCACCAGATCGAGCTGGTGGCTGGAGAAGATCACCGGGACGCCGGCGCGGCCGCGCTCTCGCAGCACCTCGGCCATGGTGTCGACGGCAAGCGGGTCGAGACCGGAGAACGGCTCGTCGAGGATCAGCATCTTCGGGTCGTGCACGAGGGCGACCGCCAGCTGCACCCGCTGCTGGTTGCCAAGCGACAGGTCCTGCACGTGGTCGTCGGCGCGCTCGGAAAGCCCGAGCCGCTCCAGCCACCGCCCCGCGGCCCGTTTGGAGGCGGCCGGCGTCTGCCCGTGCAGCTGTCCGAAGTAGGCAACCTGTTGGGCGATCTTCATCTTGGGATACAGGCCTCTTTCTTCGGGCATGTATCCGAAGGCGGCGCGATCGGCGAACGTCAGCGGCTCGCCGCGCCAGCGCAGCTGACCGGAGTCGGCCTTGAGCACGCCCATGGCGATTCGCATCGTGGTGGTCTTGCCGGCGCCGTTGGCGCCGACAAACCCGAAGAGACGCCCCGGCTCCACCGTCAACGACACTCCGTCGAGCGCCGTGGTGTCGCCGAAGCGTTTGCGCAGATCCAGAATTTCAAGCATCCAAGGCTCCGTCGTCGATGACGACTTCACCCTAAAGCCAATGTGAACCCGTCGAGCCCGCCGCTGAAACGATCTTCGCCGAGGAGTTTTACCACCGGAGCCCTCCTCCCCGAGGAGGATCAGTTCTCGAACTTATAACCGAGGCCCCGCACCGTCACCAGGTGCCGCGGCCGGCTCGGCTCCGACTCGATCTTGGACCGCAGCCGTTTGACGTGCACGTCAAGCGTTTTGGTGTCGCCGACGTAGTCGGCGCCCCACACCCGGTCGATGAGCTGCCCGCGCGTCAGCACGCGCCCGGAGTTGCGCAGGAACATCTCAAGCAGCTCGAATTCCTTCAACGGAAGCGGGACCTCGTCGCCTTTCACCGACACCACGTGTCTGTCGACGTCCATGCGCACCGGGCCGGACTCCAGGACCGTCACCAGGGGGTCGGTGGGCTCGGCGTGGCGCCGCAGCACCGCCCGGATTCGCGCCACCAGCTCCCGCGGCGAATACGGCTTGGTGACGTAGTCGTCGGCGCCGATCTCGAGCCCGACGACCTTGTCCACTTCGCTGTCGCGAGCGGTCACCATGATGATCGGGACGTTGGAGGCGGCACGCAGCTCCCGGGCCACTTCGGTGCCGGACTTTTCGGGCAGCATCAAGTCCAGCAAGACGATGTCGGCTCCGGCGCGCTCGTACTCGCTCAGCGCCTCGACGCCGGTCGCGGCGACCGCTACCTCAAACCCCTCCTTGCGCAGCATGTAAGACAACGCATCCGAGAAGGATTCCTCATCTTCAACTACGAGTACGCGAGTCACTGTCAGCCTTCCTCGTCTTCGGCGGAATCCTCATTGATTCCACCGACGTTTGGTTCCGGTTTGTCGGATTCTGGGGCTACTGACGGCAACGACAAGGTAAACGTTGTCCCTTTTCCGGGCATACTGGACACCTCTATCGTCCCGCCATGATTGCCGACTATGTGTTTGACGATCGCCAGTCCCAGACCGGTTCCCCCGGTCGCGCGCGATCGCGCGGGGTCGGCGCGGTAGAAC
>JBOGDN010000565.1:0-4327 GCA_050742995.1 Stackebrandtia sp.
ATCTAGGCCTGCCGTCGCCGGCAGGCTCGTGCGGCCTACCCGCAGGCATCGGGCGGGCCACCCTCAATCGCCTGCGCAGGAGCTCTCGCTCCCTCTTGGCCTTGCTCCGGGTGGGGTTTACCGAGCCACCCCGGTCACCCGGGATGCTGGTGGTCTCTTACACCACCGTTTCACCCTTACCTGGCGCGTACGCCAGGCGGTCTGTTTTCTGTGGCACTGTCCCGCGGGTCGCCCCGGGTTGCCGTTAGCAACCACCCTGCCCTGCGGAGTCCGGACGTTCCTCGGCGGCGCTGGCCGCGCCGACGCGACCGCCTGGCTGACTCGTCCGCGCCATTAATCTTAGGGGGCCTCTGGCGGATCTGCCGGCGGGCTGCGGAACTCCCAGACACTGCGGGGAGCTTGCGACCCGCAGCCGAAAGCACTGCGCCTGGCGGCGTCGCGACCGCTCGCGGTCGTGACCATGAGCGGAGCGTCGTCGTCGACTCGCGAAGCGCGTCTCCTCCTCCGCCTTGCCATGCTCGGTCTGGAAGCCCCTCGCTCCGCCGAGATCCATCAGACACCCCCTAGTCTCAGACCCCATGGACCTCGCGCAGGCGGCCCTGCTCGTGGCCGCCGGAATCGCGGCCGGGGCGATCAACGCCGTGGCCGGGGGCGGCTCGCTGCTGTCGTACCCGGCGCTGCTGGCCGTAGGCGTGCCGCCGGTGTCGGCCAACGTCACCAACGCGCTTTCGGTGGCCCCGGGCTACTTCGCCTCGGCCCTCGGCAGCGGCGCCGACCTGCGCGCCCAGCGGCGACGCGCGCTGTCGTTGATCCCGACGGCCGCGCTGGGGACCGGCGCGGGAACGGCGATCCTGCTGGCGACGCCGGAGACGGCGTTTCAGGCGATCGTGCCGTTCCTGGTGATCGCGGCGTCGCTGCTGACGGCCTTCGGGCCGTGGATCCGCAAGGCCGCGGGCGCCTCGGAAGCCGGCGGCGGTACCGGCCGCCTGATCGCCGTACACCTGCTGACCGGGCTCGCGTGCGTCTACGGCGGGTACTTCAACGCCGCGCTCGGTCTGGTGCTTGCCGCCGTGCTCGGGTTGACCCTCGGCGGCGCCCTGGCGCGAACCACGGCGTTGAAGAACGCGGTGGCCGCCGTCGTCGGCGTGGTGACCAGCGTCGTCTACGGCCTCCTGGTGCCGGTGGACTGGCTGGCCGTGGGCGTGCTGCTGCCGGCGACCCTCGCCGGCGGATACGGCGGCGCCCGCGTCGCGCGACGGATCTCAGAGCCGGCGCTGCGCATATCGATTGTCGCTTTCGGACTCACTGTCGGCGTCTACCTGTTGCTCAGATGACCTGCGATTTCGCGGCGTCGTGCGACCGGCCTTGTAGGAGATCGCCGCCGAGATCAAGTCACCTGACGTTTACCTGCTCGACATGTGAATCTTTGGTAATGTCCGTCTCGCTTCGGCATGGTGTTCGCCGAGGGCACAACACCCCGTCAAATAGCCCGACTAAGCAGTCGCACGACGTGCGGTAAGAGGAGTCCCAAGTGAGTAAATACATGCGGCTTGGCGTGGCGGCCGTTGTCAGCGCGTCCATGGTGGGTCTGACCGCCTGCGGCGAGAGCGCTTCCGACCAAGACGCCGACCTTGAAAAGCTCGTCATCAGCGGCGTCCCCGCCGAAGAAGGCACGTCGCTGTCCAACACCTACCAGCCCGTCATCGACATGCTGGAAGACGAGCTCGACTTGGAGGTCGAGTTCCAGCCTTCCCGCGACTACGCCGCCGTCATCGAAGGCCAGCGCACCGGAAACATCCACATCGCGCAGTACGGTCCGTTCGCGTATTACCAGGCGAAGCAGAGCGGCTCGGACATCTCGATCCTCGGCGCCATGCTCAAGGAAAAGGGCGGGGAGCCCGGCTACCAGTCCTACGGTTTCGTCCCCGAGGACTCCGACATCGAGTCGATCGAGGACTTCGCCGGCAAGACGATCTGCTTCGTCGACGTGGGATCCACCTCCGGATACCTGTACCCGGTCGGCGGCCTGCTCGAGGCCGGCGTCGAGATGGACGACTGGGAGCAGGTCGAAACCGGCGGACACGACGCCGCGGTGATCGGGGTCGCCGACGGCGACTGCGACGCCGGATTCGCGCTCGACGGCATGGTCACCGAGACCGCGATCGACGAGGGCCACATCAAAGAGGGCGACTTGCGCGTGGTCTGGGAGTCCGAGACCATCGCCGAGCCGCCGATCACCGTCTACAACGGCCTCGACGAAGAGCTCATCACCAAGCTCAAGACGATCTGGGAAGAAAAGGCCAACCAGGACTACCTCGTCGAGAACGGATACTGCAAGGAAGGCGAATGCGACCTGACCGACCAGCGCATCTGGGGTTGGACGCCCGTCGAGGACGACTACTATGACGGCCTCAAAGAGGTCTGCGACGCCACGAAGGTCGACGCCTGCAACGCGGCTTAGTCCCGGAACGTCCCCACACACTCGAGGAAACCAGTGAACTCAAGCGACCGCCTCCCCGAGCCCTCCGGAACCGACGTCGAGGTCGTGCGATTCGATCGCGTCGTCAAGCGTTTCCCGCCCGACACGACCGCCCTCGACGAGGTGTCGCTGTCGGCGAAGGCCGGGGAGGTGGTCGTTCTCCTCGGGCTGTCGGGTTCGGGGAAGTCCACCCTGTTGCGGCACGTGGACGGACTGCACCTGCCCACCTCGGGCCACGTCGAAGTGCTGGGGGTCGACGTCGAGTCCGCTCGGCCCAAGCAGCTGCGCCAGCTGCGTCGCCGCATCGGCTTCGTCTTCCAGCAGTTCCACCTGGTGCCGTCGCTGACCGTCCTTGAGAACGCCTGCACCGGCGCGCTGGGAAGGCTGAAGGGTCCCAGGCTGGGGCTTCCCACGTACTCAAGGGCGGTGCGCGAGGAGGCTCTGGAACAGCTCGACCGGGTCGGCCTCGCCGACCGCGCATTCCAGCGAGCCTCCACTTTGTCCGGAGGGCAGCAGCAGCGCGTCGCCATCGCAAGAGCGATGCTGCAGCGCCCCGAGGTGCTGCTGGCCGACGAGCCGGTGGCGTCGCTCGACCCGGAGTCCTCCCACCAGGTGATGGAGCTGATCAACCGCGTCGCCGCGGAGGAGAACCTGACGGTGCTGTGCAGCCTGCACCAGGTGGACCTGGCCCTTGCCTGGGGCGACCGCATCATCGGACTGCACACCGGTCAGGTCGTCATGGACACACCCGTGGCCGACATCGACCACGCCGACGCCATGTCCATCTACGCGCGGGTCGGGGCCGAGACGGTCGTCGAAGCCGCGTCCGAGTGACGGAGCCTCCCAGATGGACACCCTGACCAAGTCCGACGCCGAACCCGACGCCGAGCGGCCGGCCCCTGCGCGCCGCCGGCCGAAAACGCTGACGTCGCCCCGGCCCAACACCATGGCGGCGGTCGCGGTCATCTTCGCCATGATCGGGTTCGGGCTGTGGTCGCTGGCGTACTTGAAGATCAACATCGCCACATTGGTCGACAGCGTCGACAACGCCGCCGACTTCCTCAGCCGCACCGTCCCCCTTGACTTCCCGCCGCTGGCCGAACTGGCGCCGGTCGTCGCGCAGACCCTGGCGATCGTCATATCGGCGACCCTGCTTTCGGTGCTTATCAGCGTGCCGCTGGCGTTTTGGGCCGCCGGCAACACCACGCACAACCGCGCCACCCGGCTGAGCTCGCGCGGGCTCGTCGTGTGCGCCCGCGCCATTCCAGACGTGGTGCTCGCCATCATCTTCGTGCGCGTCTTCGGTCTGGGCATCCTGCCGGGCGTGCTCGCCATGGGCATTCACTCCGTCGGCATGGTCGGCAAGATGTACGCCGACGCGATCGAACAGATCGACGAAGGACCGCGCACCGCGATCCGAGCCACCGGCGCCAGGCGGCTGCAGCAGCTGGTCAGCGGCGTGCTGCCCCAGGTGGCGCCGTCGTTCGTCGCCAACGCCATGCACCGCCTCGACATCAACCTGCGCATCTCGGTGCTGCTTGGCTACGTGGGCGTCTCCGGCATCGGCAAGGAGATGAAAAACGCGCTTTCGACGCTGAACTACCCGCGAGGCATCGCGCTGGCCGTGGTGATTCTGGCGCTGATCGTCGCCATGGAGTTGATCTCCGGGATGGTGCGCTCGGCGATCATGGGTCGGCAGGTGCAGCCCACCCGCGGCGGCCCCGTCTGGCTGGCCAAGCTGATCGCCGCGAAGCTGCGCGATCGCAGGGACGCCGCCGCGGCGGGCGCCCCGGCGCAAGCCGCCCTCATGCCGACGCACGCCGCGGCCGACAAGCCGCGGCCCCGCGT
>JBOGDN010000566.1:0-2096 GCA_050742995.1 Stackebrandtia sp.
GCATCGTGTTGCTGGCGACGGTCACCGCCTTCGCGTGGCAGCCGTGGGACGGCAACCGCGCCGTGGACAATTTCGAGCGCCCCGCGCCCGCGGCCACGACGTCGGACGAGAAAAACGAGTCCGACGACGAGCAAGACGTCGTCGAGGACGAACCGGTCGAAGAAGAAGAGCCCGACCCGACGTCCGACGAACCCACCGACGACTTGCCGACCGACTGGTGCCCGATCGAGGAGTGCCCGACCGACTGGCCTTCCGACTGGACCTCCAGCGGCGAACCGTCCGACTCCGGAGACGAACAGGCCGGCGACTCCAGCGCGAAGTAGCCCGGATCTCCCCCGAGCGGGGGAGCCGAACCGCTCCTCGGCGGGAGGGCCGCGACGCCGAATCCGGCGACAGTGGCCGCATGACACTTTCACCAGAACCCAAGGAAACCGCGCAAACCGACGCGTCCGCGCCGCCTCGCCGCAACCTCAAACTGCTGCTCGGCTGGGGAGCCGCCGCGCTCCTGACGCTGCACGCCGCCTGGCAGGGCGGACTGGCCATGGACGTCGTCGTCGGCGTGATGTGGGTCGTCGAGCAGATCGCCGGAAGCGCGGTGCTGCCCTTCGAGCCCGACTGGTTCGGGGCGCTGCATCGCTCCGCGGCGGCCGGTCTCGCCGCCGTCGTCGCGATCAAAACGCTGCGATACCAGCGAGTCACGGCGGACAGGTGCGGCGGCTGCGGCCGAAACGATCGCACCGCCGTGCGCGAGCCGTCGAAGTGGTCGATCCCCCTCGCCTACGCCGCGATCCTCCCCGCCGGCGGATACGCCGCGCTGAAGCTGCAGTGGGCCTTCGGCGGCACGTTCGGTCTTGACGCCCCCGGCGCCCTCGGCGACGTCAAACCCTGGAGTCCCGGATTCGCCGACACCGCGGTCATGGCGGCCGTCGGCGTCGCGATCGGTCTGGCCATGGCCTACCGCCGGCCCCGGCTTCCCCGCTGGATCCTGCTGGCGCCGGCGGGGCTCGGCTGCCTCATGCTGCTGCCGGTGGGGGTCCTCGGCACCGCTGGCAACATCCTCGGCGCCTTCAGCGACGGCGTGCGCGGCGGCATGTCGCCATGGGTGCCCTGGTTCGTCTACGGCTGCTTCCTGATCTGGGGAGCGTGCCTGGCCGCCGTCGCCTTCGACTACTACCGCCGCGCCGGAGTCTGCCGCACCTGCGGGCGCGGACAGGCGTGACAGGATCGCATCGTGAGATCGCTGCGTCCGCTGGTCAGCCGGTCCACCTATCGCGGGTGGGCCTGGCTGATCCTCGGCGGCGCCCTCCTCATGCCGTACATGATGGCCGGGGAGGTCGTCCGCATCGCGACGTTCGGCTCGCCGGAGCCGTTCAGCATGTTGGCGATCGAGCCGGCGGTGTTCGCCGCCGTGCTGCCGGCGATCGCGCTGACGGCTCTGGCGTTGCCGGTGCGCGCGCTGTCGGTTCTCACCGCCAGGTCGCTGCTTGGCGCGGACGTGCCCGACGTCGCCGGAGCGCGCGGCTGGTCCCGGCGCTGGCGCGACGCGGCCTGGTTCACCGTGCACTTGGGCGTGGGAGGAGTCCTCAGCGGCGTCACCCTCGCGCTGGTCCCGTTCCTCGTCCTGGTCGCGCTGCTGCCGTTCGTCCGCGACCCGCAGACGGCGTCGGGGGAGCTGCTGTCCGTCGGCTGGCCGCTGTGGCTGGGTCCGCTCGGCGCGCCGTTGGCGCTCGCGGCGCTGGTGTACGCGGTGTGGGCGACGACGCGGGCGACGCGCTGGTGCGCGCCGAAGCTGCTTGGCCCCTCTGCCGCCGAACAACTGGCCGCCAGTCGCGCCGAGGCGACGCGGCTTGCCGCGCGCAACCGCATCGCCCGCGAGCTGCACGACTCGGTCGGCCACGCCCTGTCCGTGGTGACCGTGCAGGCCGCCGCGGCCGGACGCGTTCTCGACTCCGACCCCGAATTCGCGCGCAAAGCCCTCGGCGCGGTGGAGGAGACCGCGCGGCGGGCGCTTGACGACCTCGACCAGGTGCTCGGCGTGCTGCGCGCCGACGCCGGCGACGCCGCGCCCCGCCACGGCCTGGAGGACCTGCCCAGCC
>JBOGDN010000567.1:0-1532 GCA_050742995.1 Stackebrandtia sp.
GCGCCCGCCGACACGGAGTCGCCGATCCCGCTGGTGCTCTCAGTCGAGGAGGGCTCGGTGCGGGGGTTCTACGTGGTGCTGATCGCGCTGGTGGTGGCCGCCGGCGTGCTGGCCGTCGGCGCGGCGACGTGGATGGCCCGCTCCACCACCCGCCCGCTCGCCGAGCTCGCGGCCGGCGCCGACGCCGTCGCCAAGGGGGACCTGAACGTGCGGGTGCCGGTGCGCGGCCACGACGAGCTGGCGTCGCTCGCCGGCGCCTTCAACCGCATGGCCCGCGAAACCCAGGGCTACGTCTCGGCGCTGACGGCCAGTCGCGACCAGCTGCGGGGCCAGCTGACCGTGCTCGGCGACACCCTGTCAAGCACCCTGGACCTTGACCGCATCCTCGAGGTCATCGTGGACACGGCGATGGCGGCCACCGGCGCGCAGGCGGGAGTGATGCTGCTCGTCGACCCGGAGGACCCAGACGCGCTGATCGGACACGTCGGCGACGGGCTCGTCCACCGCGGCGTCGAGCCGTCGACGCTGCGAGTGCGGCTGGGAGACGGGCTGCTCGGCCGCGTGGCCGCCGAAGGGCGTCCGCGTCGCGGCCGTCTAGACGCCGTCGACGAGTTCGCCGCCGGAGAGCCCTCGTGCTCCACGTTCATCGCCGTCCCGGTGACGGGGGTGCCCGAGGAGTCCGACGAGGACGGCGATCCGGCCGCGGGGGGCGTGCTGCTCGGCGTCCTGGCGGTGTACGACCGCCACGGCGGCGACGACTTCGACGACTCCGACCTGTCGACGCTGCGCACCTTCGCCGGCCAGGCGGCCGTGGCCGTCGGCAACGTGCTGACCCACCGCGAGGCGCAGCGGCTTTCGCTGACCGACCCGCTGACCGGGCTGTGGAACTACCGGTATCTGCAGGTGTCGCTGTCGCGGGAGGTGGAGCGCGCCGGCAGGTTCCACCGCGGCGCCGCGGTCATCGTCATCGACATCGACAAGTTCAAGATCGTCAACGACACCTACGGCCACCCGGCCGGAGACACGGTCCTCACCGAGTTGGCCGGACGCATCAGCGCCGTGATCCGCGAGGTCGACCTGGCTTTCCGCTACGGCGGCGAGGAGTTCGTGGTCCTGCTTCCCGAAGCCGACGCCGCCGGCGCGACCCGGGTGGCGCAGCGGCTGCTTGAGGTGGTCCGCTCCACTCCGGTGACCATTCCGGCCGCCGACGAGACCGCGCAGCCGGTGTCGTTGACCGTGACCGTTTCGCTGGGCGTGGCGGTGTTCCCCCTGCATGGAGGCGACGGGCCGGCGGTTTTGGCCGCGGCCGACGAGGCGCTGTACGCGGCCAAAGCCGACGGGCGCGACACCTGGCGGGTGGCCGAGAGTTGAGCGGTTGGAACGTTAGGCTCGCTGCATGCCAGACGCCGCATCCACCCGAACCCTCAAAGCTGTCATCCCCGCAGCCGGGATGGCCACCCGATTCCTCCCCGCCACGAAGGCCGTCCCCAAAGAGCTGCTCCCGATCGTCGACAAACCCGTGCTGCAGCACA
>JBOGDN010000568.1:0-5602 GCA_050742995.1 Stackebrandtia sp.
CCAGCCACACGCGCGAGGCGAACCGCTGCCGGGCCGCGGCGACGGCGGCCGCCAGCAGCAGGCCCAGCAGCGCCCCGCTGGCGATGTAGACCAGGAAATGCGGCGACTCGGCGGCGCGGGGGAGTTCGGCGTTGCTGATGACGCGGCCCGATCCCACCGACTCCGACTTCGACCGCAGCTGCGTGCGCAGCGCCGAAAGGTCCGCGATCTCGTCGTCGAGCGAGTCGCGGTCGGTCTTGAGGTTCTCGTATCGGGAGCCGGACTTGCTCACGTCGTCCATCTCCTGCGACAGCTCGTCGCGCTGGTCGCGCAGCTGGGCGAGCTCGGGCTCCGTCGCCTCGGCCTGCTCGGTCAGCCGGCTGCGCGCCGACTCCGCGCGCCGGCTCAGGTAGGCCGCGGCAAAGGCACGGGCGCCGTCTCGCGCCTCGGTCGCGCTGGACGCGGAGAAGGAGATGTCGAGGATCGCCGTGTTCGGCGGCACCGAGACCGCGACGTGCTCGGTGAGCGTGACCGGATCGGCGTCCGGGTCCCCGAGCTCCTCGGCGGCCAGCACGGCCACGTCGGTCGACTTCACCAGCTGCGCCTCGGTGTCGAGATTGATCTCCGAGTTCTTGCGGCCCTGGGAGATCTCGGTCTCCTCTTCGCCGGTCGGCTGCACCAGCACCGACGTCCGCGCTTCGTAGTGCTGCGGAGTGGAGACGGCGTAAGCGCCCCCGACCAGCGCCCCGGCGAGCGTGACTCCTATGAGCAGCCGCCGATGCCGCCGCGCGACGTCCAGATAGTCGCTCAGCGTGCGTCCGGGGAACGAGGGGAGGGAGGAATCCATCAGCGCCTTTCTCGCGGACACGTCGTCCACGGTTTAACGAAGCGTCGCCGGATTAAGACACGGCGTCACGCGTGGGCAGTTTTATGGCACGCCAATTCCATGACGAGGCGATATCGATCGGCGTGTCTGTCTAGAGTCGGCTAGCCGACAGTGCGTTAATGGGGTAGGTAGTACGGGGGGTGTCGACATGGTTCAGCCGCGGGCGTGGAACCGAACCACGGTGTGGGCTGCGCTGGCGGCCACGACGCTGGCCGGCATGGGCCTGGTCCACCACGACGCCGGTCCCCGGATCGAGGACGATCTGGGCGCGCGCCCGGCGGGCCTCGACCGCGAGGACGCCATCGCGGCGACGGCCGACGCCTACACCATGTCGGCGCAGCCCGAGGACAACACCGGCGACTCCGAGGAGCTGATCGTCGGCGGCGGGAACATCGGCGTGGCGGTGACGTACCTGCGTTTCGACGTCGACGGGCGAAACCCGGGCGACCCCATGACGCTGCGGCTGCCGATCGCGTCAGCGCCCGCGCGCGACCTGGTGGAGGTCTCCTACGTGCACTCGTCGTGGACGGAGTCGACGCTGACCGCCGCCGAGGCGCCGCCGTTCGGGCACGTCCTCGACTCCAAGCAGGTCAATCCCGGCGACGGGACCGTCGAACTCGACGTCTCGCGGATCCCCGTCGACTCGGGGGCGATCTCCTTCGCCGTGACCACTCCGGCCAGCCGGGATCTGATCCGCTTCCATTCCAGAACCTCGGAGGTCGACGTCCCCTCGCTCGCGGCGCCCGGCGCCGAGCAGTCGTCCGAGGTCGCCGCGCCTCCCGCCGAGTCGGCCGAGGAGTCGATCGGCGCCTGCGACGTCGGCGACAAGCTGGTGCCCCGGTGCGGATCTCTGCTCGGCGTGGCGCCCGGGGCCCATACGTCCGGCTCCAAAACCGATGCGCTGCTTCAGTTCGAGGAGACCACCGGCCGCTCGCAGCACATCTACCACTCGTATCACCGCGGCTTCGAGGAGGTGTATCCCACCGCCGACGAGATCGCCCTCGCCGAAGACCCCGAAAACCCCAGGGTGCTGTTTGTCAACTGGAAGCCGGCTCAGGGCAGCTGGGCCGAGATCGCCGCCGGCGACCCGGAGACCGACGCCTACCTGGACGAGATCGGCGCGCACATCGCCGCCGACTACGACAAGCCCTTCTACTTCACCGTCCACCACGAACCCGAGAACGACGTGCGTCCCGAGGCGGGCTCGGGCTGGACCGCGGCCGACTACGCCGCCATGTACCGCTACGTCGTGCAGCGGCTGCGGGACGCGGGAGCGACGAACATCGTCCCCGTCATGGTGTACATGGCGTATCTGAAGTGGACGCAAGAGGAATGGCACTCCGATTTGTATCCCGGCGACGACGTCGTCGACTGGGTCGCGTGGGACACCTACGGTTACAGCGATCCCGGCCACGGGTTCGGCGACTTCGCCGAGTTGATCAACCGCGTCGAGCCGGACGCCTTCGAATGGCCCGGCTTCTACAACTGGGCCGCCGAGGCCTTCCCGGACAAGCCGTTGATGGTCGCCGAGTGGGGGGTGTGGTACTCCAAGGCCAACCCCGGTCACCAGGCCGAGGTCTTCGGTGGCGCCGCCGACCAGCTCGCGCACTTCCCGCGCCTGAAGGCCGTCGTCTACTTCGAGTCCGAGAACGCCGAAGGCCGCGACTCACGCGTCCACATCGAACCAAGAGCCCTCGACGCCTACCGCCGGTTCGCCGACTCCAAACACTTCTCCGTACGCCTCGACTGACGTGACCGGCGACGGCTGTTCAGTCCAGGCGACTGGATCGCGGCGCGACAACGTCGAGTCTGGGGAAATGCTTGCGGTATCGGCTGACGTCGCGAGTGAGCAACCGGTAATTCTTGACGGCCGCGTGTGCGCCAATGTAAAAGTCGGGCAGCGGAGACCGTTTCTCCCCGCCGTTCCTCTTGTATCGAAGGAATGCCTTGCCGGCGAGGAAACCGGCGGCGTAGGGCAGTTCCTCGCGCTGGAAGTCCGGCCAGGGGAGTGCGTCGTCGAGTTCTTCGACGGTCGCGAACCTGACGGAAACTTCCGCGTAGACGATGGGGTTGACATAGATTCGGCCGAGATCGCGTGCGTTCGCCAGCGCACGCTCGGACCATTCGCGCCATTGCGCGTCTTGAGTGAATATGTCCAGGAGCACACAGGAGTCGACGAGCGTGTCGCCTGCCGCGCTGCGGGCTTCAGTCGTCACGTAGCAGAGCCATCAGCTCGTCGGTGGTCATGTCAGTGTTGGCGCTGCCTTTTCCTCGCATGTGTCGTATCAGCCGCTCTCCAGGGCCCAGCGTCGGCTCTCGAGGCACGATGCGTACGGCGCCGTCGTCCGCGACGACGTCGACTTCGTCTCCGGCGTGCCATCCGAGGCTCTCGCGGAGATCCGCGGGGATGGTGACTTGGCCCTTGCTGTTGATGAGCATAGGTGAATTCCAGAATCCGTATTACGAGGGGTACGTAATACGACGATATCACACGCTACCCTCATCGGTGTTCTTTAGGTGACTTTGCGTTACGTAAGCCGCTCGACGACCATGGCCATTCCCTGGCCGCCGCCGACGCACATCGTCTCGAGGCCGTAGCGCCCGTCGACGTGGCGCAGTCCGTTGAGGAGGGTTCCGGTGATGCGGGCGCCGGTCATGCCGAAGGGGTGGCCGACGGCGATGGCGCCGCCGTGGACGTTGAGCTTTTCAAGCGGAACGCCCAGGTCTTTATAGGACGGAATCACCTGCGCGGCGAAGGCCTCGTTGATCTCGACCAGGTCCATGTCGTCGATCGTCAGCCCGGCGCGGCGCAGCGCCTGGCGGGAGGCTTCGACCGGCCCCAGCCCCATGATCTCCGGCGAAAGGGCGCTGACGCCCGTCGACAGGATCCGCGCCAGCGGGGCGACGCCCAGCTGCGACGCCTTCTCCTCGCTCATGACGATCACCGCCGCCGCCCCGTCGTTGAGCGGGCAGCAGTTGCCCGCGGTGACGCGGCCGTCCGGGCGGAACACCGGCTTCAGCTGCGAGACCTTCTCGAGGGTGACGCCGGGCCGCGGGCCGTCGTCGGAGTCGGCGACCGTGCCGTCGGGCAGCCGCACCGCAGTGATCTCGTCGGCCCAGAAGCCGTCCGCGATCGCCTTTTCGGCGAGGTTTTGCGAGCGCACCCCGAATTCGTCCATTTCGGCGCGTGAGACTCCCCGCGCCAGCGCGAGGTTTTCCGCGGTCTGACCCATCGCCAGGTAGATGTCGGGCACGTCGCCCGCCTCGCGCGGGTCGGTCCACTCCGCGGCGCCTTCGGCGGCGCGCACGGACGAGCGGGCGCGGGCCGCGTCGAACTTCGGGTTCTGCCAGCCGCCGCCGACCAGCTCGGCGGCCGCCTCGGGCAGGCCGTCGGAGTTGCCGCGCGCGTAACGCGACACCGCTTCGACGCCCGCGGAGATGAAGACCGAGCCCTCGCCGGCGGCGATCGCGTGCGCCGCCATGCGGGTGGTCTGCAGCGACGAGGCGCAATAGCGGGTCAACGTCGCCGCGGGCAGCGTGTCGCCGCCGAGCATGACGGCCACGACCCGGCCCATGTTGAAGCCGGCTTCGCCGCCGGGAAGACCGCAGCCCAGGTACAGGTCGTCGACGTCTTCGAGCGCCAGCTGAGGCACTTTGTCGAGCGCGGCCTGAACGGCGACGGCGGCCAAGTCGTCGGGGCGCATGTCGCGCAGCGATCCCTTGCCGGCGCGGCCGATGGGAGTGCGGGCACAGGCGACGATGACGGCGTGCGGCATACCCGGCAACATACCCCCGGGCGACGACGCGTCGGGGAACCGATGCGGCGACATCCATTATGCGGGCTTTATGTACATATCTGATTCCGTTCAAGACGAAACCGTCCCTGGCCCGAGGAGTCACGGTGAACTTGAACCCGAAGCTGTTCCTGCCCCTCCTGTCGATCGCGTTGGCCGCCGGCGTGGTGGCCGCGCCGACGACGCCGGCCTTCGCCGCCGAGCCCGACCCGGTCGTCAATCACGCGGTGTTCAGCAACCCGATAGGGTCGGAGGCCGAGCAAAACGCGGTCTTCATCCAGTTCGCCCGTCTTATAGACCGGGTTCCGGCCGGCGAGGAGATCGCCATGTCGTTCTTCGGCTTCGACACCGTCAGCGACGCCGACTCCCCCGAGGACCCGGACTTGACCGCCCGTCTCCTCAACGCGCACGAACGCGGCGTCAAGGTCAAGATCATCCTGGACAAGGCGCAGGAGGGGAACGAGGCGCACACCGCGCTCAAGGCGGCGCTGGGAGACGACGACTCCCAGGACAGCTGGATCGCCACCTGCGCCGACCAGTTCGCCGACCGGCCCGACCGTGGCTGCATCGGCACTCGAGTCGTGGAATGGTCGGGCGGGCCGCTGCCGGCATACAACCACAACAAATTCGCGCTGTTCTCCAAATTGGAGATGAACGACGGCGCGGCAGTGTCCGACGTGGTCTTCACCGGTTCGTCCAACATCGGCGAATGGGACGCCGTCGAGGCGTACAACAACATGTTCACCTTCTCCGACCCCGGCAGCTACGACGGATTCCGGGCCTACTTCGAGGACCTGCGCGCGTACCGCTACACCGCCGAAGGCGACAACGACTACTACACCGACACCGGGTCGGGCACGGACTACCGCTCGTTCTTCTTCCCGCGGCACGAACGCCCCGGCCAGTCCCTCGACGACCCCGCCACCGACACCGTCTACAACAC
>JBOGDN010000569.1:0-13918 GCA_050742995.1 Stackebrandtia sp.
GTACCGGTCTTGCCCCCGACGGTGACCCCGGAAATCTGAGCGTCCGTGCCGGTGCCGTTGGCGCCGGTCACCACTTCCTCCATCATCTCTCGCAGGCCTTCCGCGACGTCGCCGGACACCGGACTGCGAAGCGTGACGTCGCCGGTGGATTCCAGCGTCGTCAGATCGGGCGCCTGCAGCTCCTTGACCAGCTGCGGCTGCTTCATGTTGCCGCCGTTGGCGATCGCCGCGGACGTCAGCGCGTTCTGCATCGGCGTCTGTCGCGCCTCGTGCTGCCCGAAACACGCCTGCGCCAGGAAGGCCGGGTCCGAGACGTCGCCGACGTTGCTGGCGGCCACCGGCAGCGGCGTCTCGTACTGCTCGCCGAAGCCGAACGCCTCGGCCATCTCCCGGAACGCCTTGGCGCCGTCTTCGACCTCGCCGTCGAAGTCCTCGACGCACAGCTTCGCGAAGGTGGTGTTGCAGGAGCGGGCGAACGCCTCCTTCAGGGGCAGTTCTTTCTCCTGACACTGATCGTGGGCGTTGGTCACGTCGCCACCGGCGTTGGGCGGCTCGTATTTGTTGCCGGCCGGAACCATGGTGTCGGGGGTCATGCCCGCCTCAAGCGCGGCCGCCGCGGTGATGATCTTCATGGTCGAACCGGGCGGGTAGGTTTCCTCGGCGCTGCGGTCGAGCATCGGTTTGCCGCTGCCTTCGGCGTTGTACTCGTCGTGTGCCTCGGTGGCCGCCTCGGTGTCGTGGTCGACAAGCGGGGTCGGATCGTAGGACGGCGTGGAGACCTGCGCCAGAATCTGTCCGGTCTGCGGATCGGTGAGCACGGCGGCGGCCTCTTCGCCGTTGCGGCTGGTCAGCGCGTCCCAGGCGGCTTCCTGAAGCTTGGGGTCGACGCTGAGGACCACGTTGCCGCCGTTGGCCTGCTCGCCGGTGATCATCTCCTTGAACTGCTCGACGAAAAGCCGAGGGTCGTCGCCGGACAAAAAGGAGTTTTCCTCCTGCTCGACGCCGCCGTATCCCAGCACCGCCTTGTAGCCGGTCAGGTGGCCGTAGATCTCGGGGTCGTCGGTGGGGTACCGCCGCTGGTACTGGTAGGTCCCGCCGTCGACGGCGACGCTCTCGGCCAGCGTCGTGTCCCCGGCCAGGATCGACCCGCGCTGGCGCGAATACTCCTCAAGCAGGGTGCGACTGTTGTATTCGTGGTGTTTGTAAAAGTCGTACTCGGCGAACTGCACCCAGTTGAGGTTGAGGAACAGCAGGGAAAACAGCACGACCATCACGACCGTGACGCGTTTCAGCGGCGTGTTCACTCATCTCACCTCGGGGTTCGTCGGCGGCGACTCGGCGCCGTACCCGTTGGGCGGCGCCTCGGGCTCTGACCGGCTGGGGTCGGCGGCTTGCGCCACGTCGACGATCTCGGTCTCGTCGCGCGAGGCCGCGGGCACCAGCTCCGTGGGCGAGTCGTCGCCTGGCGTGGGAGGCGGCGCGACCTTGACGGGGCCCGCCGACGGGGTCTGGGGCTTGCGGGCCGCGTGCGACATGCGAATCAGCACGGCGATCAGAATCCAGTTGGCGAGCAACGACGAGCCGCCCGCGGAGATGAACGGCGCGGTGATGCCGGTCATCGGGATGATCCGGGTGATCCCCGCGATGATGACGAACACCTGGAAGCCCACGGCGAAGGCCAGGCCGCCGGCCAGCAGCTTTCCGAACAGGTCGCGCACGGCAAGCGCCGTGCGCATCCCGCGTTCCACAAGCAGCAGATAGATCATCAAGACGGCGGTCAAGCCGAACAGGCCCACCTCCTCGCCGAGGCCGGAGATGATGAAGTCGCTTTCGACGATCGGGATGAGCTCGGGGTGCCCCCGTCCCGGTCCGGAGCCGAAAAGCCCCCCGCTTCCCAGGCCCATCAGGGACTGCACCAGCTGGTAGGACTCGCCGGTCTCGAAGTACAGGTGGGGATCCCACGGGTCCGTCCAGATCCGCACCCGCAGCTGCAGCCGGGGGGTGAGCGAGTGGGCGAGCACGGCGCCGGCGGAGAAGGCGCCCAGTCCGATGAGAATCCAGCTCGAGCGTTCGGTCGCGATGTACAGCATGGCGACGAAGACCCCGAAGTACATCAGCGAGCTGCCCAGGTCGCTCTCGAGCACCAAGATCACGACGCTGGCGAAGCACACCACGAGGATCGGGACGATGTCGCGGGCTCGCGGGAAGTGCAGCCCCAGGAACTTCTTGCTCGCCAGAGAAAGCACCTCGCGCTTGCGGACGAGGTAATAGGCGAAGAAGCCCATCAGCAGCAGCTTGGCGAACTCGCCGGGCTGTACCGAGATCGGCCCGATGATGATCCAGCTCTTGGCGCCGAATTCGCCCTGGGAAATCGACGCGGGCAGGAATCCCGGAATCGCCGCGAGGGCCACGCCCGCCAGTCCCATGGTGTAGGCGTAACGCGAAAGCGTGCGATGGTCGCGCACCACCCACAGGAAAATCCCCAGCGCCAAAGCGGCGATCAGGAAGTACAGCAGGTGACGCCCGCCCGTGCCCTCGAACACGCCGACGCCCGCGCGCTCGACGACCGTCGGATACAGCGGCTCGAGAGTGTCCTCGTCGTTGAGGAAGGTCGACGTCAGTTCCAGCCGGCGCAGGAACACCACGCCGACGCCGGTCAACGTCACCGCGCACGGCAGCAGCATCGGGTCGGCGTAGGGCGCCAGGACGCGCACCGTCATGTGGAGAGCCAGGACGACTGCCGCGAATACGGCGGTCAGCACGAACACGGTCGAGGTGATGTCGTTGAGCAGCGCGATGTCGACGGCGGCCGCGAAGACGAAGACGAACAGCACCGAGACGAGCAGCAGTGCCAGCTCGACGTTACGACGCGTCGGAGTCCGCGCCGCGGCTGAAACGCTCACTCACCCCTCCCCGCGGTCATTCACTCGTCCGGCAGTCCACGCCCGGCTCTTGAGTCTCCTCCGGGGTGGTGGGCTCGGGCGAGGGTTCTTCGTCGTCGGACGCCGACGCGTCGTCGCTGGGGTCGTCGCTTGGGTCGTCGCTCGGACTGGTCTCGTCGTCGTCGGGACTCGGCGACTCCTCCGGATCGGCGGACCCGCACAGCGGCAGCAGCATCGACTCGTCTTCGGTGATCTCGGCGAGCCGCTCCTGCGCCTCCTCGAGACCGTCGACCACGATCCCGGTTTCGACCTTGCTGCGCACCTCCGGCGTCAGGTCGTCGACGGATCGGTCGCTGCTGATCTCGACCTGAGACAGCGCCATGCCGAAGAGGTCTCCCCGGAACCCTTTGAAGACGGCGACGTTGTCGTCCTCGTCTATACCCACATAGTACTGTCCCTGGTAGAGGAGATATCCGCCGCTCGCGAGAATGCTCAGCAGCAGCAAGATCGTCAGCGCGTACCAGCCGACCCGGCGTTTGGGGGCCCGCCCGTTCCCGCCCTCCCGCGCCTCGCCCTGCGTGGCGGCGGCCTCGGCGTACTCGTTCTGTTCGGGGACGGCGTTGCGAGCCGCGGCCGCGCGCGCCGCCGCGGTGGAGGGGTCGGCCGAGGTGTCGTTTCCCCGATCCGACGCCGCGGCGCCCGCCACGATCGGCTCGGTCTGCACGACGTCGTCCTGGGTGACGTCGGCGACAAGCACGGTGATGTTGTCGGGGCCGCCGCCTCGCAGCGCCAGCTGCAGCAGCCGGTTGGCGGCCTCGTGCGGATCGGCCACCCCGAGCAGGGTCTGCTCCATGGTCTCGTCGCTGACCACGCCCGACAGCCCGTCGCTGCACAGCAGATAGCGGTCGGCAAGTCGCGGCTCGAGGGTCGCGAAGGTCGGCTCCACCTCGTGGGATCCCAGCGCCCGCAACAGCAGCGAGCGCTGCGGGTGGGTCTCGGCCTCCTCCGCCGACAGCTGCCCCTCGTCGACGAGCATCTGCACGTAGGTGTCGTCCTTGGTGATCTGATCCAGCCGCCTGTCCCGCAGCCTGTAGGCCCGAGAGTCGCCGATGTGGACCATTCCAAGTGCGCTTCCGGAGAACAGGAACCCCGTCAACGTGGTCCCCATGCCCTCCATCTGAGGGTTCTCCTCCACCATTTCCCGCAGCCGCGCGTTGGCCTGCTCCACGGCGGCGGCCAGGGCGGCCGTCAAATCTTCCCCGGGCGCATCGTCGTCCAAAATGGACACAGTTTCGATGACGACCTGGCTGGCCAGATCCCCCGCGGCCATGCCCCCCATCCCGTCGGCGACCGCGAAGAAACGCGAACCGGCGTAGACCGAATCCTGGTTGCCGCTGCGGATCAACCCGCGATCGGATACAGCGGCATAACGCAATGTCAATGTCATGGGCGAAGCTCAATGCTGGTTCGGCCGATCCGGATCGGCGTGCCGAGGGGGACAGGTGTTGGTCCGGTGACCTTAGCGTGTCCCAGGTAAGTCCCGTTGGTGGAGCCGACGTCTTCCAGGATCCACTGATCGCCGCGCGGCACAAGTTGGGCATGTCGGGACGAGGCGTAATCGTCGGTGATGACCAGAGTGGAGTCAGGCGCGCGCCCGATCCTGATCGGCGCTCCGCGCAGCGGAAGCCGGACGCCGCGCCGGTCTCCCGCGGTCACGACGAGTTCCCGCGGCGGACGCTGTCCGCCTGGTCGGCCCGGGCCCTGCCCCCGTGCCGGGCCGGCGGCCTGACGCTTCCCGAACGACGCGCCGCCGGCGAAGACGTCGCGCCGGATGGCCCGAGCGACCGCGAACACGAACACCCACAACAGCACCAGCAAGCCGAAGCGGGCGACTGTGTATACGAGTTCAGGCAAGGCCTGGGCTCCCTCTGTTCACGGCGAAGGCGGGCGGGAGGGCGGCCCCCGCCGCCGCGCCGAGACGTCGCCTCGTCTCTCGCCCGGCCCGACGGGGAGCACGCCCCGACCGAGCCGATGACAACACCCGCATCAACCGCTCAGCTCGCCTGCAGCGTCAACGACGTCGTGCCGAGCTGGATCATGTCGCCGGGCTGCAGCGCGATCGTGGAGATCCGCTGTCCGTTGACAAGCGTTCCGTTCGTCGATCCCAGGTCCGTGACGAGCACCTGTCCGCCGTCGTAGTCGATGCGCACGTGCACCCGCGAGATCCCCACGTCGGGAAGCCGGATCTGCGCCTGCTCGCCCCGCCCGATCGTCGTCGACCCCATCGTGAGCGCGTACTGCCGCCCGTCGCCCGACACCAGCCGAGGCCCGGAGGGAGGCGGCGGCGCGCCGGCGGGACCGGCGTCCATTCCTCCTCCGCCCATCATCTGGCCCGGGGCGCCCTGCTGGGCGTGCTGGTCCTGCTGGGCGGCGACTTCGGCGATGACGCGGAACATTCCCGTGTCAAGACCTTCGCCGCGCTCGATCTCCACGATCACGTCGCCGTAAACCGTCCAGCCGTGCTCGCCGATGTGCTCGGCTTGAGACTGAGCCAGCTCCTGGGCCAAGGCGGCGGCGTAGGGGGCCAAGCGTTCGTGGTCAGGCGGCGACAGGTCGATCACATAGCGGTTCGGGACCAAGATGCGGCCGCCGGCCAGAATCGCCTTGTGCGATTCGGCTTCCCGCTGCATGGCGCCGGCGATCTCCACCGGGTGAACCACACCCTTGAAGATCTTCGCGAAGGCGCCCTCAAAGAGGCTCTCCAATCGCTTCTCAAAGCGTCCCAGCACAGTCACTGGCTTCCTCCTCGCCCATCACCGTTCAACACCACTGTGGCACTTATGCATCGGATAACGATGGTATCGGGCCGCGCCAACGCCATGGGCGCCGTGCGCGAAACCACGTGTTAACCTCACACAGCCGTAGCCTGTCATCCCAAGTCAGGCATTAGCCTAAACGGTAAGGGACGTGCGGCGCCAACGACGGTCTGACGCTAAAGCGCCAACCTTTCGGTCAGCCCAAAAGCCGCTCGATCGCCGTTCGGACGCTGTGCTAAGGTTCCTCTCGCTTCGTTCCACACGAAGCCTGCCATACGGCGGAAGCAAGTGTTTCCCCGGCAACCATGCTGCACCTCGCGGAAGTGGCGGAATGGCAGACGCGCACGGTTCAGGTCCGTGTGCCCGAAAGGGCGTGAGGGTTCAACTCCCTCCTTCCGCACCAAAGAGGACCGGCCCCGTTTACGGCGGGGCCGGTCCTTTTCAGTCAGTCGACGTCGCGCGGACGCCTCAGCGCAGCTTGCGCCACATCAGAATGTCGTCGCGGTAGTCGTCCTCGGCGACCTTCACCGCACCGGGAAGGCGTCCCACCTCCACGTACCCGTGCCGCCGGTAAAACTCCTCGGCGCCGGTTCCGGTGCGCACTTTCAGGCTGAGAGCCTCCAGATTGAGCACGCCGCGAGCCACCGCCTCGGCCGACTGCAGCAGACGTCCCCCGATGCCTCCCCCTTGGCACTGCGGGTCCACCTGGACGTGGCGCACGTTGCGCCAGTTCTGCCGCGGCGGCGAGTCGTTGGCGGTCAGCACACACCACGCCACCGTCCGGGCGTTCGCGGTCAAGGCGACGAGCGTGTCGATGCCCTCGATGACTCGCGACAGGATCGCCACCACGTGCGGTCGCACCTCGTCCTCGGTCACCGGCGGGACAAACCCCGCCGAGCCTCCGGCGTTGGTGACCTTCGCCCACAGCACGGTCAACTCGTCGACGAGCGCCGTCGTCACCGGCGGGTCGACGAGGACCTCGACGCCGCCGGACGGATCCTGATCGGTCAATGTCGCTACACGCACGCACCCAAGAGTGCACGACGGGCGAGTCCTCGGCCACGGAAATTCTCAGGATCCGGTACACGTCACACCGTCGGTCGACATCTGGTCGGCTGCTGGCACACTTGCGCGATGGTGTCCTGGGTCGGCGTGCTGGGAAACCCACGTTCCTCACGCCGTCGGCGAGTCGCATACGCGCAGGTGATGCACAGCGTCGCCTCCGCCGGCGTCGACATACGCGAGCTTGCGGCGCGTTCGTCGGCCGAAGCCGAGGCGCTGTGTTCTCACGCCGTACAGGCCGGAGCCGGCGCGATCGTCGCCGTCGGGGGAGACGGCACGGTACACCGCGCGGTTCAGGCGCTTGCGACAACCGGCGTCCCGCTGGGGATCGTGCCGGTGGGCTCCGGCAACGACCTCGCCGCGGCGCTTGGCGTCGGTCCCGACGTCGGCTCGGCGGTGTCCGACGTCGTCGCCGCGCTGTGCCGCGGCGATTTCAAATCGGAATCGACGGCGCAAAAGCAAGCCGTCGCACGTGAAACGCCGCTGCGCTCCATGGACCTGCTGCGCGTCGCGGACGCCGACGGGCAGACCCGCTGGTGCGCCACCGTCCTCGCCGCGGGACTCGACGCGCTCATCGCCAACCGCGCCAACCGCCTTCACCTCGGCGGGGGCTGGCTGCGCTATCAACTCGCGATCGCCGTCGAGATGCTCCGGCTGCGTCGCCGCGCGTACCGCCTCGACGTCGACGGAACGCAGCGCGCCTTCGACGGCGTGCTGCTGGCCGTCGGCAACACCTATCGGTACGGGGCGGGCGCGCGGATCTGTCCCGACGCCGACCCCGACGACGGGCTGCTGGACGTCACCTATGGAGGCCGGCTCGGTCGGCTCGCCGTGGCGCGGCTGCGCGCGCGGGTCTATCGCGGCACGCATCTGAGCCACCCGAAGGTGCATGGGCTGCGAGGAAGCCGAGTCCGCATCACGGGGCCGTCGCTGACGACCTACGCCGACGGCGAGCCGTGCCTTCGGCTTCCCGTCGACGTCGTCTGCGTTCCCGGCGCACTGCGCCTGCTGACCGGCGATCCGAGGAGCGGTTCCGCTTAAGCGGCGCTGGCGAGATCGCCTCAGTCGTCGGCGGCGTTCTCCACGCCCATGCTCTTGGCGATCCGCTCCAGGTCGGCGACGCTGCCGAATTCGATGACGACGCGCCCCTTCTTCTTGCCAAGGCTGACCTTGACTCGCGTGTCGAAGTGATCGGAGAGCCGGTCGGCCAGATCTGTCAGGCCGGGCGCGTGCAGCTTGCCGTTTCGCGACGCAGATGTTTCACGTGAAACATCGTCCGCCGCGGGCTCCGGCTCCGCGCCTTGCAGCGCGACGATCTCCTCGACGGCTCGCACCGACAGCCCTTCGGCGACGATTCGAGTCGCCAGAGCGTCCTGCCGCTGCGCCGAGTCCAGGCTCAGCAGGGCGCGCGCGTGTCCCGCCGACAGCACTCCCGCGGCCACCCGACGTTGCACCGATCCGGGCAGACTCAGCAGCCGGATCATGTTCGAGATCTGGGGACGGCTGCGTCCGATGCGCCGCGACAGCTCTTCCTGCGTCACGTCAAACTCGTCGAGCAGCTGTTGATAGGCGGCGCCCTCTTCGAGCGGATTGAGCTGCACCCGGTGGATGTTCTCCAGCAGGGCGTCGCGCAGCAGCTCCTCGTCTTTGATCTCGCGGACGATCGCCGGGATCGTCTCCCAGCCGAGATCGCGGGCGGCGCGGGTGCGCCGTTCCCCCATGATCAACTCGAAGCCGGGCTCCCCGACGCGCCGCCGCACCGCGATCGGCTGCAGCAGGCCGACTTCCGACAGCGAAGCCTTCAGCTCCTCCGACGACTCCTCGTCGAAAACTTGGCGCGGCTGCTTCGGATTCATCACGATCTCGTCGATCGGGATCAGCTGATACCGCGCGCCGGGCACCGGAACCAGGTCGGGGTCGTCGGATGTTTCACGTGAAACATCCGAGTCGTCCTCGGCTTCCCGCGGCGCCGGCGTCTCGGGCACGCCCGTCGTTTCACGTGAAACGGGTACGGGCGCCGCCGGCGCCTCCGCCGACGGGGGAGGCTCGGACGGAATCAGCGCCGCCAAGCCCTTGCCCAGGCCGCCCTTCTTCCGCATTACGCCGCCCCCATCGCCGCGCCGCGAATCGCGATTTCCTCCGCGGCCTCGTAGTAACTGGCCGCTCCCCGGGAACCCGGGTCGTACGTCATCACCGACTGCCCGTACCCCGGTGCCTCCGACACTCGGACGCTGCGGGGCACGACGGCCGTCAAAACCGTCTCGCCGAAGTGGCTGCGCACTTCCTGCTCGACCTGGTCGGCGAGCTTGGTGCGCTTGTCGTACATCGTCAGCAGAATCGTCGACACCTGCAGGGTGGGATTGAGGTGCACCTTCACCAGCTCGATGTTGCGCAGCAGCTGCCCAAGACCTTCTAGGGCGTAGTACTCGCACTGGATCGGAATCAGCACCTCTTCGGCGGCCACCAACGCGTTGACCGTCAGCAGGCCGAGCGAAGGCGGGCAGTCGATGAGAATGTAGTCCAGCTCCCGACGGCAGCCGGCGATCGCCTTGCTCAGCCGCGCTTCGCGGGCCACCACGGACACCAGCTCGACCTCGGCGCCGGCCAGGTCGATGGTGGCCGGGGCGCACACCAGATTCGGAATTCCCTCCACCTGCTGCACCACGTCGTCCAGCGGTCGTCCCTCGACGATCGCGTCGTAGACGTTCGGCGTCCCCTCGCCGTGCTCGACCCCAAGGCCGGTCGACGCGTTGCCCTGCGGGTCGAGGTCGATCACCAGCACACGGTTTCCGTGCAACGCCAGGGCGACCGCGAGGTTCACCGCGGACGTCGTCTTTCCGACCCCGCCCTTCTGATTGGCGATGCCGAGCACCCGTCGACGCGTCGGACGCGGCAGCATGGCGCCGCCCGGATTGAGGACCCGCACCGCCCGCTTCGCCTCGCGCGCCAGCGGCAGATCGTCGTCCCAGGGGGACGGCCACTCGGAGCTGTTGTCGGCTTGCTGCGGCACGGCAACAGCCTCTGTCGGGTCGGACCCCATCTGCCCTCCGCGTTTGGCCACGTCGTCTCGAACTCGATCTCGAGGGGCTCTTAAACCCGGCTCGGTCGCGGAATCCAGAACCTCTCGGATTCGCTCCCGGCTGGTCTCACGGGAATCCCGGTCATCACGCACTCCGCCAGACTACGGCGTCAACACGCCGATTGCGAAAAGGCCTTCGGCAAGTTTGACTCTAATTTTCGCCGCCTCGGCGTGAGCTGCGACGCGACCGTCGTCAGCGCCGGCGCACCCGGATCACCGTGGTCGGGGTTTCCAACAACCCGTCCCCGCAGGTCGTCACCTCCGGGCGTGTTCCCCTCGCTCGCGACACCTCGTCGGCGTGCGCGGAGGCTTCGTCGGCGGCCGACGCCCCCTTGATCGCCAGCATCTCGCCTCCGGGACGCGCCAACGGAAGACACCAGCCGACGAGCTTCCCCAGCGGCGCCACGGCGCGCGACGTCACCGCGTCGGCCTTGCCGCGCGGCGTCACCTGTTCGGCCCTGGCGCGCACCACTTCGACATTCGGCAGCCCCAGCAGCGCGACCACCTCGTCCAGGAAGCCGCTGCGGCGTTCCATCGGCTCCACCAGCGTCACCCACAGATCCGGCCGGGCGATCGCCAGCGGGATCCCGGGCAGCCCCGCCCCCGAGCCGACGTCCAACACGTCGGCGTCGGAGTCGATGAGCTCCCCCAGCACGGCGCAGTTCAGCAGGTGTCGGTCCCACAGCCGCTCCGCCTCGCGCGGCCCGATCAGCCCGCGCAGCACGGCTTCGCCGGCCAACAGCTCCGCGTACTGCTCGGCGGCTTCCAGCCGGTCTCCGAAGACCGTCGCGGCGGCGGCCGGCGGCTGTCGCCACGCGACGGCCGAGTGCGGCGTCGCCGTTTCACGTGAAACATCGTCGCGGGCGGGGGAGTCGGCCTCGTCGGGTCTGGCACGCGAAACGGCCGGAGCCTCCGAGGAGTCTCCGGCCGTCCGCTCGTCTCGGTCGTCGCTCACGACTCGGGTCGCACCACGATCCGGCGATTGGGTTCGCTTCCTTCGGACTCGCTCTCCACACCCTTGGTGGCGTTGATGACGTCGTGCACGGCCTTGCGCTCGAAAGCGGTCATGCTCTCCAGTCGCACCTGCCGTCCCGTCTCAAGCACCTTCTCCGCGGTCTGCTCGGCGACTCCGGCCAGCTCCTTGCGACGCTGCGCCCGGTAGCCGCCCACGTCCACCATCAACCGGCTGTGCTCTCCGGTCTTGCGGTAGATCGCCAGACGCGCCAGCTCCTGCAGCGCCTCGAGAGTCGCGCCGTTGGGGCCGATCAGCTTTCCGAGGCCCTTGCCGATGACTTCGACGACGGGGCGGTCTCCGGCCACCAGCTCGTCGATGTCGCCATCGCTGTCTATTATGTCCAGAAGTCCTTCGAGGTAGTCCGCCGCGATCTCGCTTTCGGCGAACAGGTCGTCGGAGCTCACTGCTTCTTCTTCGTCCGTCGCCGGGGCATCCGGGGCAGTCGAGGTGTCGGCTTCACTTACTGGCGCCACGTGTGGCACCCCCCTTCTTCTTAGTTGGCTTGACGCTCGAATTCGAGTTCGAGTTCGACGCCTTGGCTTTTGCCTGCTCTTGTTTTTGCCGCAGTTGCTGGGCGGCATTGCCGGCGGTCTGCTTGCGCTTGTGGGCCGGCTTGGCGCCCGGCTTCGGCGCCAGCGCCTTGGCCTGCTCCTTCTTCTCCGCCTGCTCGGCCTTGACTTCCTCGATCTGCTTGTCGTACTTCTTCGTGCCCGGCTTGGCCGTGACCTTCTTGGTCTCGTCCTTGCCGTTGACCTTGGGCGGCGGGTACTTGCGCAGCACCCACATCTGCTGTCCCAGCGAGAACGCGTTGTTGACCACCCAGTAGCAGATCACGCCGATGGGGAAGATGAAGCCGGAGAACAGCAGCATCGCCGGGATGCCGTACAGCATCATCTTCTGGATCATCCGCTGCTGCGGGTCGTCGTTCCAGCCGGTCTTGAGGATCATCTGACGCGAGGTGAAGTACGTCGTGACCGTCATCAAGATCACCAGCAGCGACGACACGACCTTCACGACGATCGGGTCGCCGGCCCCATTGAGCTCCCCGGCGGTCGACATGAAGTTCGCCCAGATCGGGGCGCCGAAGACGTGCGCCTCAAGAGCGCTGAACCATTGGCCGTCGGTCCAGTTGTACTCGTTGATGTTCGTGTTGGTGGGCTTGATCCGTCGCAGCACGTGCAGCAGGGAGATAAACACCGGCGCCTGCAGCAGCAACGGGAGGCAGCCCATGAGCGGGTTGGCCTTCTCCTTGCGGTACAGCTCCATCATTTCGCGCTGCAGCGTCTCGCGGTCGCCCTTGTACTTCTGCTGCAGCTCCTTGACCTGCGGCTGCAGCTTCTGCATCGCCCGCTGCGACTTGATCTGCTTGACGAAAAGCGGGAACATCACGACACGCAGCGAGACCACCAGGAACACGATCGCCAGCAGCCACGTCCACGTGGTGCCGACGATCGAACGGTCCGGGATGAACGAGCTCCAGAGGGCATGCCACTTCAGCAGCACCCATGAGATGCCGATGTATAGCCAGTGCAGAGTCACCGGGCGGCTCCGGTCGTGTCAGTCATTCGAGTTACCTCAGGTTTGTCTGGCCCTTGCTTCTCCGACCGCACGGCGGCTCGGCGGCCGTCGGTCGGAACGGGGTCGTATCCACCCGGATGGAACGGTTGGCAGCGTCCCAATCTTTTCAGAGTCAGCCATCCGCCCCGCCAGGCGCCGTGAACACGAAGCGCCTCCACGGCATAGGCGCTGCACGTGGGATGGAACCTGCAGCGGGCCGGCAGCGCCGGGCTGATCAACCGACGGTACGCCACGACCGGCCGTGACAGCAGTCGGCCCGCGCCGCTCACCGCCGCCTCCTCGCCGCGGCCACGCCGGCGTCCACGTCGTCAGCCAGCTGCTTCCAGTCGGCGGCGGCGGCCGACGGCAAGGCGCGAATCACCACGTCGGCGCCGTCCGGCCACGCCTCGATCCGCTCCGCGGCCACGTGCCGCAGCCTGCGTTTCACCCGGTTGCGGACGACGGCCGTCCCCACGGCCTTGCTGACGATGAACCCCGCTCGAGCCCCCCGGCCGTTTCCCGTTTCCCTTGTCGCCGAATGCACGACCACCGCGCCGCGTCGGGCGCGTCCTCCGTGTTTCAAGATGGCGGCGAAGTCCCCTCCTCGCCGCACCCGTCTCGCCTTCGGCAACATCGCGACTTCCTCGCGAAGCGCCGTCAGGCGGTCAAGCGTGCGCGGCCGCGACGACGACGAGCGGCGACGATGGCGCGGCCGGCGCGGGTGCGCATCCGCAGCCGGAAACCGTGGGTCTTGGCGCGACGACGGTTGTTCGGTTGGAAGGTGCGCTTGCTCACGGGACTTTCTCCAGTTTCGATGTTCGGGGTCGGCGGCGCCCACTAGACTAACAGCCTCACAACGGGCAACCTCGCGATCATACCGGGCGGTGAAAGCCGTCCTCGCAGCTGTATGCCCGTATGCCGCGGCATCGACGGCGCCGCGAGGCTGTGGATAACGGGGCGGTTATCCACAGCGCCTGTGGATAACGGGACGAGACTTCACCCGGCCCCTGACCGATCCGAGCGGCGGTCCAAGTTCTACAGTTGCTGTTTCCCCAGTTCACGTGCGATTCGAGCCGGCGACGGCTCGGTCAAGCCGTGCCGCGGTGAATCGTGTCGGAGACCTGTGGATAACCTGTGGAAAACTCTTGTGATCGTTAGGGGCGAGCGGTGAGCCAGGACGACCTCCACGCGGCATGGCAGGCCATGACCGCGGACCTCGGGGAGGACTCGCTGTCCGGGCAGCAACGTGCCTGGCTCGCGGTGTCTCGCCCGCTCGGCCTGTTCGAGGACACGGTCATCATCGCCGCTCCTCACCAGTTCGCGCGCGAGGCCTTCGAATCGCGGCTGCGTCCGATCCTCGCCAGCGCCCTGGCCCGTCACCTCGGACGCACCGTCCAGATCGCCGTGACCGTGCGCTCCGGCGAGCCCGCCCAAAGCGAACCGGCGCCGCAGCCGCCGCGTCCCGCCTTTCCCGTCGAGGCCCCTCGCCGTCAGGCGCCGCCGCAGG
>JBOGDN010000570.1:0-3147 GCA_050742995.1 Stackebrandtia sp.
GCGTGCTTGTGCTCGCGGCCGCGGCCGGCTCGCAGTTCGCCTCGGCCATGCGCGTCGTCCTGCTGCTCGTCATACCGCTGACCTCCCTGCAGATCGTGTTCTCTCCGGTGATCTCGCGGATGTACGCCGCCGGAAAGACGCAGACTCTGGAACGCCTGCTGCGCTCGGCCTCCACGGCGACCTTCGGGCTGACGGCGCTGTTGTTGCTTCCGATGATCCTGACGCCGGAGCTGGTGCTCGGGACGGTGTTCGGCGAGGAGTTCCGAGGCGCCGCCCTGGCCCTGACGATCGTCAGCCTCGGCATGGCGGCACAGGTGTGCTGCGGCATGTGCGCGCCGGCGCTGGCGATGACCAGCGAGGAGGGGATCGTGGCGAGGGTGCACATGACAGCCGTCGTCGCGCGCGTCGTCCTGTGCACCGCCGGCGCGCTTGTCGGCGGCATGTTGGGGCTGGCCGTCTGCTCTGCCGTCGTCACCGCCGCCGTCTTCGCGACGCTGTGGTGGCAGGCGCGACGCCGGCTTGGAATATGGACGCACCCGACGCTGCGTCCGGACCTGCGACTCATCCTGCGGACGCCGGGGTAGCCATGCGCATTCTGCAGATCCACAATAGGCACAAAGGTCGGGGCGGCGCCGATTTCGTCGTGGACCACGAGGCCGAGCTGCTGGAAGCCGCCGGCCACCGCACGGAGCGCTATTTCCACCCCTCCGCCGAGGAGACGGGCGGGTCCGGTCTTTCGCAGGGAGTCAAGGCGATCTGGAACGCCGAGGCCTGCCGCGACGTCGATCGGCTGATCAAGATCTTCGATCCGGACGTCGTTCACGTGCACACGCCGTTCCCCCTGCTGTCGCCTGCCATATTTCGGGTGGCGGCGCGGCACGGCAAACCCGCCGTCACCACCGCACACAGCTTTCGGTACTCGTGCGTGCGGGGGACGTGCCTGCGCGACGGCGAGATCTGCGAGGACTGCGTCGGCAAGGCGGCGAAGCTGCCGGGAATCCGGCATCGCTGCTATCACGACAGCCTGGCGGGCAGCGCGGCGCTGACCCTGGGTTTGACGACCCACCGGGTGCTCGGGACGTTCCGTCGTCACGTCGACCGCTTCATCACCCTCACCGACTTCGCCCGACAGCTGCTCGTCCGCGACGGCGTCGCCGCCGACAAGGTCGTCGTCAAACCCAACTCCATCTTGGATCCGGGCGCGGCGCCGACGCGCGACGGCGCCGCGTCGTACGCGGCGTTCGTCGGGCGTTTCGTGGGAGAGAAGGGAATCGAGACGCTGCTGCGGGCGTGGAGGTCGGAGGGGATCAAGATCCCACTTCGGATAGCCGGCGACGGGCCGCTGCGGAGTCTCGTGGACGCCGAGGCCGCGCGCAACCCCATGGTCGAGTCCGTGGGATGGCTGAACGAGGCTCAGCTGAACGACTTCGTCTCCGGCGCGGAGCTGGTCGTGGTTCCGTCGCAGTGGTACGAGGCCGGAGAGCCCCTCGTGCTTCTGCGGGCGCTTGCCCTAGGCCGCCCGGCGATCGTGTCCGACTTGGACAACATCTGCGCGACGGTGCGCGAGACCGACTCGGGCCGCACCTTCGCCGTCGGAGACGCACAGGCTCTTGCCGACGCGGTCGCCGCCTGCGTCGATCAGCTCGACGAGCTGCGGGCCATGGGGCGGCGCGGCCGCGCCGCCTACGAACGCGGCTTCACGCCGCAGCGCAACCTCGAACAGCTCGAAGCGATATACCGGGACGTTCAGCGCGTCCAGCGGGAGCGCCAGTCCAGCCCGAGACGCTCGTCCTGAGCGGCTAGCTCGGCGTCGACGGCGGCGCGCGTAGCCTGCGAAAACGCCGCCAGCTCATCCCTCAGGGAGGCGTCGCATCCGGCGAGCGCCTCTTCGAGAGTCGGCGCCGGGATCTCCTTGGTCAACATGGACCTGATCTTGCGTATCCGCGCCGGCCCGATCGTCTTGCGCACGGCCGGATACACCGAGCTTTGCCGCATCTTGTCGGAGATCACTCGCAGGGCGCCGTTGCGGAACGACACGACATTGTTCTTATGCGCGGTCGCGTTGTCCTGCGACTGATTGATCCACGGATCAAGACCCAGCTTCCCGCAGATCGTCGACGCGACGTACGCGCAGTCCTCGGAGATCAGGTCGAACGGCGCCACGAGAACGCGGTCGTCGTCGAACAATTCGTGCAGTTTGGACAGCCAATGCGTGAAGTCGCTGGTTCCCAGGAAGAGCGGGTTGTCGCGCACCGCGGCGCCGAAGTCGTCGGCGTCCTCGATCTCGAAGTAGTGGCGGTTGTGCCGGTAGTGCGAGTAGGCGCGCTCCAGCGGATCCCTGACCACGTAGACGACGAGATTCGGGTCGGCCTTGGCAAGGCGCGGCAACGCGTCCGGGAACTGCGGAAACGTGTACGTGGTGCTGGCGTCCATGCGGACGACTCCGGGCCTTGGGGCGGCGAAGTGCTCCGCGTACCAGTCGAAACCCCGATCGTAGTGACGACTGAAGAAGTTCGGCTCCTTTACCGACGAGAGATCGACATCGGGATGGTCGGCGAGATAAGCGGCAAGAAACGAGGTGCCGCTCCGAGCCCCTCCGACGAGGGCGAGCTCAGGGCCTCGACCTTCTCCGTTTGTTCGTTGCATGGAACTGTTCTCCATCTCTCCCAAAGGGCGTAAAAGGTCCAGGCGTACGGAAGTTCAAAGGCGTTGTTGAACGCCATCGATATGAGGTAGGCGATGAAGCCGACGCACAGGGCCACGGCCATCGGATGAGTTTCGCGTCGGCGCCGCACGGCGCCGACGAGGATCGGCAGCACGATGCCGGCAAGGCCGATCAGTCCGAGAATCCCCGCCGCGCCCCAGACCTCGAGGAAGATGTTGTGCGGCCGGAACCCGTCCCCTTCGGTGCCGAATCCCCGGCCGAACACCGACGTCAGTCCGGTACAGATCTCGTTCCACTCGTCTGTCAGCAGCTGGGCTCGTTCTTCGTCCGAGTTAGTCGTCAAGTCGTCCGAGGTGATCCGCGCGATCGCCGAGGTGGACGACGCGCCCGACGATGATTGAATGACGTTCGACAGCAGGACGGCGGCGCCGGCGAGGGTTCCGATCACGGCGGTCGCGATCACGCCGAGATACCGGTATGCG
>JBOGDN010000571.1:0-3721 GCA_050742995.1 Stackebrandtia sp.
GCGGCCGTGGCGCTGGCCGAGGCCGCCGGCTGGCCGGTGCTCGCCGAACCGGCCAGCAACGCGCGACGCGGTCCCAACGCGCTGACGTGCTACCCGCTGCTGTTGCGCAGCCGCGCCCTGCGCGAGCGGCTGCGCGTCCAGCAGGCGGTGACCGTCGGCAGGCCGACGACGTCTCGAAGCGTGCTTGACCTGCTGGCCGACGCCGAACACCACACCGTCGTGCACCCGACGCGACAGTGGGCCGACCCGGTCCGCACCGCCGATCGCGTGGCGCCCGCCGCGACCGTCGCCGCCGACCGGGCCTGCGCGACGGAGTGGCTGGCCGCCTGGCAGGCCGCCGACCACGCGGCCAGGCACGCCGTCGACGAGGTGTTGACGGGGGACGACGCGCTGACCGAAGCCCGCCTCGCCCGCGACCTGCCGGCGACTTTGGACGCCGGCGCCATGCTGTTCCTCGGATCCAGCATGGCGGTGCGAGCCGTGGACATGTTCATGAGCCCGCGCCGGGACATCCGCCTCATGGCCAACCGCGGACTCAGCGGCATCGACGGCTCGGTCTCCACGGCGGTCGGGGCCGCCCTGGCGCACCGGCGTCTCGGCGGCGGCCCCGCCTGCGCGCTCCTCGGCGATCTGACGTTCCTCCACGACCAGAACGGCCTCGTGCTCGGGCCGCACGACGCACGCCCCGACCTGACGATCATCGTGATCAACAACAACGGCGGCGGCATCTTCTCGCTCTTGCCGTATCAGCGCCTTGGCGCGGAGTTCGAGCGGCTGTTCGGCACCCCGCACGACGTGAGCCTTTCGGCGGTCGCCGACGCCGCCGGATGGAAATACGAACAGGTGACGCACGCTTCGCAGCTGTCCTCGGCGTTGCGAAGCGGCGGCCCGCGAATCGTCGAGGTCCGCACCGACCGGTCCGCCACGGCCGCGCAGTACGAGCACCTGCACGCCGCGGTCGACCGCGCGCTGGCTGTAGGGCCTGTGTGAGAGAGCCCCGTTTCCTGCTGCGCGTCCACCAGGCGTGACGGTCCTTGCGAAGCGCCGTCGTTGGAGTTTTTACTCGCGGCGTTGTCGGCACGTCTGCATCCGACACCGGGATGCAGACGCACCTCCGCCTTGCTCTTGTCTGTTCGATCACGCGGGGCTTGCGGCCGTACAGCGGCTTACCGCCGTTGCATCCACCTGGAGACCGCTCGCCACGGAAGAGGGCTCTCACACAGGCCTTAGAACACGGGACGGCTCACCTCCCGTTCGCCGCGGGCAGACCGCGCAGCCAGTCGTCCACCGTGCGAGCGCACTTGGCGGCGTGTTCGGCTTCCAGCATCGTGAAGTGGTCGCCCGAGACGTCCGCGGCCGTGTGCTCCAGGCGCCAGGCGACCTTCCAGCCGTCCGTCTCGGGCTCGAGCGCGGGAAGCAGCTCGCCGGCCCGCACCAGCAGGGTCGGGGCGTCCAGGCGCGACACCGAAAAGTCAAATGTGGAGTATTTGCATCCGGCCGTGATCCACGCTTCGCCCTCGCCGCCGGCGTCCTCGATCCGGCCCGCCATGCCGCACAGGTGCGTGAAGAGCTTGGGGTACCACTTCGGGATGTCGTCGGGGTTCCACTCGGGAGTGTCAAGCAGCACCAGAGCCTCCGGCCCGGCGCCGACGTTCTCCAGCCGGGCGGCCACGCTGCCGGCGACAAGACCGCCCCAGGAGTGGCCCAGCAGCGCGAACCGTCCGCCGTCGGCCGCCTGCCGCACCGCTTCGGCCAGCACCTCGGCCAGCGCGTCCGCCGAGGCGGGAAGCGGCTCGCCGTCGCCGAAGCCAGGCAGGTCGAGCGCGGCCACTCGTCGACCGTCCGGGAAGCCGGCGGCCAGCCGCGCGTAGTAGTAGAGATTCTGCTGCCACACGAACGACGGGACGCAGATCAGCGTCGGCTCGTCGGAACCTTCGCGCAGCGGCGTCAGGCGCGGCTTGTCGGGCAGCTCGGCGGGTCGTGCGAACGCGGCCCTGAAGTCGGCTAGGCGCACCGCGAGCGAGCGGGCTTCGAGCAGCCTGCCGTCGGCGCTGGCCTGCAGGAAGAGCCCGCTGAGGCTTTCGGCGGGTTGTCCGGGCGGTGCGTCGGCGCGGGGTGTGGCGTCGGGCTCGCCGGAGGCTTCGCCGCCGGTCAGCCGCGGGACGAGGGAGCGCGCGAGCGCGGCGGGCGTGGGGTGATCGAAGACGAGGCTGGCGGGCAGCCGCAGTCCGGTGGCCGCGTTGAGCCGGTTGCGCAGCTCCACCGAGGTCAGCGAGTCGAAGCCGACTTCCCGGAAAGCCCGATCCGCTCCCAGCTCCCCGGTGTCGCCCAGCCTCAGCACCGCGGCGGCGTGCGCGCGCACCACGTCCAGCAGGATGCGCTCGCGCTCGGCGGCCGTCGCGCCGGCCAGTTTGCGCTCCAGAGCGGAGCTGTCCTCCCGCGTCGCCGCCGGGGCGGCCGCCGCGCGTCGCATGGGAGCGGCGACCAGCCGGGCGAAGATCGGGGGCAGCTTGCCCGCGGCGGCCTGCTCTCGCAGTCTCGCGACGTCAAGACGCGCGGCCACGACACCCGGCTCGTCGGCCTCCAAGGCCGCGTCGAACAATGCGAGGCCTTCCTCCGTGCCCAGTCCCGCCCTTCCTTTTCTGCGACTGAGATGTCTGGTCATGCCGCTTTCCTGCTCCCACAGGCCCCACGCCAGCGACGTCGCCGGCAGGCCGCGGCGGCGGCGATCCCGCGCCAGTCCGTCCAGGTAGGCGGTGGCCGCGGCGTAGTTGGCCTGTCCCGGCGAACCAAGCGCCCCGGCGGCGGAGGAGTAGAGCACGAAGGCGTCTAGATCGAGACCGGCGGTCAGCGCGTCGAGGTGCGCCGCGGACTCGGCCTTGGCGCGCAGCACCCGCGCGGTCCGCTCGGCGGTGAGCCCTTCCACCACGCCGTCGTCCAAGACGCCTGCGGCGTGAATTACCGTCCCCAGCGGACGGTCCGCCGGGACGTCGGCGATCAGCTTCGCGACCGCGTCCCGATCCGCCGCGTCGCACGCGGCGACGGTCACCTGCGCTCCCATTTCCTCCAGCCGCGCGCGCAACTCGGCCGCGCCTTCGGCCTCGGGTCCGCGTCGGCTGGTCAGCAGCAGATGCCGCACGCCGTGCGCGGCGACCAGGTGGCGGGCAAGCAGTCCGCCGAGCGTCCCGGTCCCGCCTGTGATGAGGACAGTCTTGTCGGCGTCTCGGCCCCGCGGCATGGTGAACACGATCTTGCCCAGGTGTTCGGCGCGGCGCATCAGGTCGAACGCCTCCGGGGCGCGATCGATCGGCCAGGCGTTGATCAGCGGCGGCTGGAAAACGTTCGTGCTGAACAGCTCCGACAGCCGCCGCAGCCCCGCGCCGACCTCGTCGGGGTCGTCCAGGTCGAAGTACCGGTAGTCGACGCCGGGATGGTCGGCCGCCACCTTTTCGGGGTCGCGGACGTCGGTTTTGCCGAGCTCGACGAACCGGCCGCCGCCGGGCAGCAAATCCAAGGAGGCGTCTGTGTACTTCCCGGCCAGCGTGTTGAGGACGACGTGCATGCCGGCGCCGCCGGTGACGTCCAGGAAACGATCGCGGAAGTCCAGGGTGCGGGTGGAGGCGATGTGCTCCTCGTCCAGACCCAGCTGACGCAGCAGGTGCTGCTTGGGCGGGCTGGCGGTGGCGAACACCTCGGCGCCGAGGCGGCGGGCCACCTGCAG
>JBOGDN010000572.1:0-9390 GCA_050742995.1 Stackebrandtia sp.
GGCCGCGGGCGTGGCGGGCGCCCGCGTGTTCGCCGACGACGCGCCGAGCGCGCGGGTCGGGCTGAGCGCCTACGACAAGCTGGTGCTGGCCGACGATCCCGTCGCCTACTGGCGCATGTCGCACCCTTCGCATGGAGAAGAAGAGGACCGCACCGGCAACGGGCACACCGGCACTTACCACAATGTAACCGAAGCCGTCCAGCTGCCCAACGGCGACGGCGCGGCGGTCTTCAACGGAAGTTCCGGATACTTCCAGGTCCCCGACTCCGACGCTTTCCACATCTCCACCACCGGAAAGTTCACCGTCGAGGCCTGGATCAGCCCGCACACCCTGCAGTTCCCCAACGACGAAGCCGGCGGCTACGTCCACTTCATGGGCAAGGGCCTGAAGTCCGGGAGCGACGGCGACCGCGAGTGGGGCGGACGGATGTACTCCAAAGTCAACGACGAAGACCGCCCCAACCGCGTCTCCGGCTACGCCTGGAACCTCGACGGCGGCAAGGGCGCCGGCGCCTACTTCGAGGAGCCGGTCGAGGTCGGCGAGTTCATCCACTACGCGATCGCCTTCGACACCTCCGAAGGCGAATACGGCAAGGTCTGGGCCTACCGCAACGGCGTGCTCACCAACACTCAGGACCTGGTCTACCGGCCCGGCACCGACGAGGAAGTCGTCGTCGTGCCCGAGCCGGGGCCGGCTCCGGTCCGGCTGGGCAGCCGCGACGGCCAGTCGTATTTCGAAGGCGTGATCGCCAAGTTCGCGATCTACGACCGCAAGCTGGCCGGACGCGACCTGCTTCCGCACTACGAAAAGATGACCGCCTAATCCAAAGTTCAGATCCGCGCCCCGGCGGCGCGATCGGCCACGGCGCGAACCTCGTCGGCGTAGTTCCCATGCAGCGCTTTCGGCAGATCGTGGCCGACGCCCGGAAAGCCGACGAATCGCGCCCCGGGCATGGCGCGGGCGAGATCTCGTCCGGCGGCGACGCGCAGCAGCGGGTCGGCCTCCGCTCCATTTCGCGCCGAGCTGTCTGCCCTGAGCGGCGGTGTCGCGGACGCCGCACACGACGTCCTTTTCGATGCGCGCCAAGGTTTCCTCCTCGCCGAACGGATATCCGGGCGACGGCCGGGCCAAGCTTGAAATCTCCGCGCTCATGAACGCGACCGTCGCCGCCTTCGTGCGAAACGAACTCGCCGCGACGGCCGAAATCTCGCGCGCCCAGGCCGCCTACCTGGGGCATGCCGACGCCGACCGGCGACCCGGACAGGCGGCGGACCGACGCGTTGACCGCGACGCTCGCCGGACTGCCGGGAAGGCGTTGACTCTAGATTCGTCGAGCCTCGACTCGGCTGGGTAGGCTGCGCGGATGCGTTTCGAATCGGGACAAACGGTGCTGCGCCGGTACCTGCACCGCGACGGACGGCTGGGCCGCATCGACTGCGGCCGCGTGCTCAGCGACGACGAGCGGGGCCTGCTGATGTGGGTCCACCCGGGCTCGGGCTCGGCCATCCGCGTCACGCTCGACGGCGTTTCCACCCGCAAGATGCCGCTGGAGCGCAAGCTCGTCGCCCCGACGATCCTGGCGCACCGGCCGTGGTTCGGCAACGGGGTGCTGCAGTTCATGCCGGTCGGCGAAGCCCACTCGGTGTGGTGGTTCTTCTCCGACGACGGGGACTTCCGGCTGTGGTACGTCAACCTCGAGAAAGTCGTCCGACGCTGGGCCGGCGGCCTTGACGTCGTCGACCAGGCGCTCGACGTCACGGCATACGCCGACCGCACGTGGGAGTGGAAAGACGAGGACGAGTTCGCCGAGCGCACCGACGTTCCGGGGTTCTGGACGTCCGCCGAGGCCGCCGAGATCCGCGCCGAAGGCGAAAAGGTCATGGCGCGCGTCGAAGCCCGCGAGTTTCCCTTCGACGGCTGGCTGTGCGACTTCGCCCCCGACCCGGCATGGGGGCCGACGCCGCTGCCGTGGTGGTGGGACCAGCCCCCCGAATTCCCCGACGCTCATCGACCGCCCCTGAGCTGAGCTGAGCCCTTCCTGTCATTCAAGACACAGACTGGCGGCCGCAACCGGGTAGGAAAAATATCGTCCCTTCGGGTATGACGATTTTTCTTACTTCAGCGTACGATCCGCGTATGGCCGATACGAAGATCTCCATCAGCATCGACGCCGGCGTCACTGCTCTGGTGCGCCAGCAGGCCGCCGCCGCCGGCTCTAGTGTCTCGGCGTGGATGGAGGGGGCCGCCCGTCAGCGGCTGCGCGCGGATGCCGCCGCGGCTTGGGCAGAGCACCTTGCCGGCGATGACGCCGCCGAGACCGCCGAGACGATGTCCGCCGCCTACGCCGTGCGCGCCGAGGCCGCCATCCGTGACGAGATCGGCGCGTGAGCGCGGTGCGCCGTGGCGAGTTCCGGAAGTGGCGACCGGCCGGCCGAGACGACGTCCCCGCTCGCTGGGTGCTGGTGATCAGCGACGACGACTTCAACGCCGCCGTCGGCTCGTGGCCGCTGTGCGTTCAGGTGATTCGGCGCGGTCGGGCTTCTCCCTACCTGGCGGCGCTCGGCGACACCGAGCCGGTGGCGGGCCGCCTCAGCCTGCCGAGCCTTGGTCCCGTCCCGCTTGAGCATCTGGGCGAAACCGCGGGAATGATCAGCCACCCCGCGTACGACCATCTCATCGCCGGGTTGCGCACTCTGCTGGGCGTCCCCGACTAAAGCCGGGACTCGGGGTCCTCACGCAGTTCGAGCCGTTTGGCGTACATCTGCCGCAGCTCCTCGGTTCGACCCTGCGGCCACGGGCAGCGGACGTCGCCGTGCAGCGCCGCGAAGAACAGCTCCATGTGCGTGTGCCACGCCGCAAGCGCGGTCGCGCGCGTATCCGCGAGGCGCGTCGGGATCGTCTGCGTGACGATCAGACGGGTGCCGACCTGTTCTGTCCCGCGGATTTCGAAGCGGACGCGTCCTGCCTGCTCGCCGTCGTGCAGCCAGACGTACTCCAGCACGCGCGGCGGCTCGAGGACCGTCGTCGGCCCGGCTTCGAGATAGCCGTGGCGGGGGTCGAGGTACCCGTGGGCCAAGCGCGCCGGCGGCGGCGCGTCGAGACGCGGCTCTTCGGCGTCGACCAGCGCGTCCCAGACGGCTTCGGCCGGGTGCACCAGATCGCGCTCGAACCGCAGCAGCCAGCCGTCGCCGTCGTCGCGGATCTCGCCGTCGCCGAGGCCGAACTCTTCGACGTACCGCTCCGCGCGGGGGAGAAACCACCCTTCCGCGGACGGCTGCGGGCCGCCGTCCAGACGCGCCGTCAGCAACGCCAGGCAGGCGTCCCACCCGGTGGCGTGGCGACTGGCGGAGGGGAGGTCGCCGTGACTTCCCGCGCCGCCGAGAGTGTGCGTGAACACGAGCCGGCAGCCGTCGGCTTCGGGAATCAGCTCGAACCGCAGCGCCGAGTCGGTCCAGCGGAAGGCGTACACCCGTGGCGGGTCGAGCTCGAGGATCTCGCCGTCCTCGTATTCGGACGTGTCGACGAATTCTTCGTCGAAGCTGAACCGCATGGCGGCGCCGACCTTCAGCTCGGTATCTATCGCCGCCGGAAACCAGGCGGCCATCTCGGCAGGGTCGGTGATCGCCTTCCACACCTTGTGCGGCGGATGGCTCAGTCGGCGTTCGAAACGAAGCACCGGCTTGCCCTCGACGGTTCGCAGCGTGCCCAACGGCGTGTCCATAATATGCGCCTCCCTTGTTGAGTGTCAGTCGTCGTCCGGCATCGAGTCGAGGTGACGCTCCAGGGCGTCGAGGCTGGCGTTCCACTGCCGCCGGTAGGGCTCGAGCCACTCGTCGACCTCGCGCAGCGGCCCCGGCCGCAGCCGGTACCACCGGCGCTGCGCCTCTTTGCGGACGTCGACCAAGCCGGCGGCGCGAAGCACCTTCAGATGCTTCGACACCGCCGGCTGGGTCAGGTCGAGACGGTCGACCAGCTCTGTCACCGGCCGTTCGCCGTCGAGGAGGAGATTGAGGATCTCCCGCCGTCGCGGCTCGGCCAGCACCTCGAATGTCGATGCCATACGGGTAATATAACCGACAAGGCATATTCAAGCAAATGGGGAGTACGGGACGGTCGTCACTCCGCCGCGGCGGCCTCGGGAGACTTCAGCGCGGGGCGCTCCGTCGGAACGACCAAGACCGGGCAGGACGCGACTCGGATGCACTCCTCGACGACGGAGCCAAGCAGCGTCTGACGCAGCCTCGAGTGACCGTGGCTGCCCAGCACGAGCAGGCGCGCGCCGGCGGCCGCCCGTACCAGGACCGGAGGCGGATCGCCCCGCATCGTCTCGGCCAGCACGGCGGCGTGGGTCCCCGTCTCGGCGATGACCTCGTCGACCACTTCGGCCAGGGTGCGCTCGGCGCGTTCGTGCGCGTGCTCGGGGTTGACGGCGTTGTCGATCGAACCGTCGATTCCGTTCCAGTCCCACACCGCCACCACTTGGACGACGGCGTCGGTACGTGCGGCTTCGAGCACCGCCCAGCGCAGGGCGCGACGGCTCCCCTCCGAGCCGTCGATCCCGACGACCAGGCGATTCTCAATTGTCATGGCGTCACTCCTTCGGCGTAACTGCTGTGGACTATGGCCAGCGGGCTCTGGCCGCGGTGGACGAGCCCGTACGCGGTGGAACCCGGCAGACGCGAACGCAGCGGTCCGCGCATGCGGGCGCCGACCACGGTCAGGCACGCATTGGCCGAGGATTCGGCGAGCACGTCTACGGGGTGTGCGCTGTGCGTGGAGTTCGGCCGGACCCGCGGCGGCGACCGCGACGGCTTCCCGGCTCTGCCTCGAGCCGTCGACGCCGACGGTCACGGGCCTTGGGCCGAATGTGTTCACACGTCCAGCCTGGTCGCGCCGCCGCCGTGTCGTGAGAGTCGAACCGACTCAGGTCGCGGGACCTTGGACCGCTCGGTCCAGGATCTAAGGGCCGTCGGCGACGCCCCCGCGTAAGGACGGATTGAGCTGACACTCCGAATCAGACTGAAGCCGCAGCTCTTCGGCGAGTATTTCCAGGTAGGCGCATTCGTCGCGCGCGTTCGGCTCGATCGCGCCGCCCTCATGCCATTCGTTCCAGGCGTAGACGTAGACGATGTTGTCGACCTCCGGCGGCCGCGTCGACGCGTCGATGTCCTCGCGCACGTTCGCCGCGGACTGACGGAAACCTTCCAGCGTGTGGTCGTCGAACCAGCGGATCTTCTCCGAATCGGTCTGCTCGATGGGATACCGGGGCCGCTCGTCGAAGTCGGAGAGCACGCAGCGGCTGTAGGCGCCGGGCGCGGCGTCGAAGAAGTCGGTCTGCCCGGCAAGGTAGTCCTCGTAGGACCCGTTCTCGATGGCCGGGCCGTCCGTCGTGCAGTAGGACGCGTCGGCGCCGGCGTCGGGGACGTCGTTGGGGTCGAAGCCGCCCTGGTTGATCATGACGTAGACGTCCTCGCCGAGCTTGTCGCGCGCCTCGGCGCGGACGGTGTCGACAAACGACTTGATCTCGGCGGGGTCGCCCTCGCCCTCGCCGATGCCGCGCGCGTCGCAGATGTTGAGGATCTTGCGTCCGTCGTTGGTGCGCATCGCGTTTTCCTGCGACAGGTACTTGTCCACCAGCGTCGACGAGACCTCGCCGAACTGATCGCTTGGGATTCGCAGGCCGTCGAAGGGATGCGCGCACACCCCGACGGTGAAGTCGATGGCGTTGCGGTTGCCGGCCTGCAGGAAGGCGTCCATGGCCGCGCCGGTGACCGTCTCCTCCCGCTTCTCCGAGTTCCAGTACCAATAGAAGTTAAAGAAGCTCAGTCCCGCCGACGTGGCCTGGACGATGTGCTTTTCGATCGTCGCGGGGTCGGAGTCGTCGTAGTAGCCGATGGAGGGTTTCAGGTAGCTGAAGTCTTCGCCCGGCCAGGTCTCGGAGCCGTTGGGGTGCCCGTCGTAGAAATCGCGCACGCCGCCCCACCAGTCGCCTTCGCGCCCGTAGACCTCCTCGGTGCGCTCGATGATGCGCTGGTGCCCGTTGATGTTGAACATGCCGAAGTAGACGGCACCCGCCCGGATCCAGTCTTCGTAGACGTAGCCGAGGGTTCCGTCGTCCTTATACCCGGCGTCGAGAAATTCGTCGGCGCGCGTCTCGGGCGCCAGACGCCAATCCTCGCCGTTGGAGAAGCGCTTCAGCGCGACCATTCCGTCGCCGGCTTCGGCGTAGAGATGCCCGCCGACGCCTTCGTCGACCCAGCCGTCGGCGAGCAGCTGGTCGCGCTCGTCGGCGGAGCCGGTGAACAGCCAGCCTTTGGAGTCCTGGCTCGGCTTGAGCCGGTACATCGGCTTCGAGCCGTCGAACTCCTCGCGGGGCATGTAGGCGACGCGACCCGCCTCCAGCTTCATGCCGTTGTCGGCGACGGCCTTGCGCGCCTCCTCCTGGTCAAGGGTGTACAACCTCCCCTTGCCTCCGGCCGCGGTCAGCTCCAGCAGCGGCATCGGCTCTTCGGCGTAGCGCTGCGCCGCGTCGGCCGCCTCGACGGCGTCCTGCCCGCCGTCGCCCGGATCGGGATCGGAGAACGCGTGCACCACGGGCAGGGCCAGCAAGCCGGCCCCGGCCAGGGCGAGAACCGCCAGCCGTCCGCGTCGACGCTTCACCATCGTGTTCCTCCACGTTGCCGGTAGGGTGACCGCGGCCATCGTACGAACGACGCGCCACCCGGCGTCGGACGCGGAAGACCTGCGGCGTCCGGCCTCCCGCGTCCGAAACGCGCATCACCGCCGGTACGTCGCCGCGGCGTCGCGGGCGGGCGCGGGCTCGGCGGTCAGCCGGCTGACGATCCGGTGGTCGAGGCTGTAGCGGCCCGGCCCGGTCAGCACGAGCGCCACGCAGGCCACGGCGAGGAAAAGCGGGTACGCGTACCCCAGGAAGCCCTCTTCCAGGTGCACGAAGTACACCGCGCCGAGCATGACGACGAGCAGTCCGAACAGGACGATCCGCGTCAGTCCGCCGACGATGAGCAGGACGCCGCCGAGAAGCTGCACAAAGGCGGTGTACGGAGCGCTGAGTTCCGGCAGCGGGATGCCGGCGCCGCGGTGGCGCTGCACTCGCGGGCGGGCGTCGGGAGCACCTTCGTCCTGTGGCTCCCGGACCGCTCCGGCCCCGAAGCCGAGCGCCGCTCGTCCAAGCCGCCCGCGACGGACCCCTTCGGCGCCGATTGACGACGGCGCCACAATGGGCGTCATGACGCATCGGCCTCAAGCGCAGGACCTTCGCGACGCCATGTACGGCGAGGTGAATCTCGGGTCGTTCTCGCTGTTTTCCGGAGACTTCATCAACTACGGCTACTGGCGCGGCCTCGGCGACGGCGCCGAGATCAGCGTCGACGAGCGCACCAAGAGTCAGGCCGAGCTTTACCGCCAGGTGGTGTCGCGGCTGGACGTCGCCGCGGACGACCGGCTCTTGGAGATCGGCTGCGGCATCGGCGCGGGCGCGGCGCTGGTGCTGCGCGAGTTCGCGCCCGCCGAGGTGCGCGGCCTCGACCTGTCGGCCGAACAGCTGCGCCGGGCGGAGCGGGCCAACGCCGAACTTCTGCGACAGCGCTCCGGCCGGCTCTCATTCCACAGGGGGTCGGCGACCGAGCTGCCGTGGACGGGCGCGTCCTTCGACGGCGTCTACTCCGTCGAGGCGCTGCAGCACGTCGACGACCTGGCGGCCATGGCCCGCGAGGCGCACCGGGTGCTGCGCGGCGGCGGAAGGCTGGCGGCCGCCACCTTCTTCGCGCCCGGCGAGGTCGTCGACGCCGGGCTCGCCGAGCTGCTCGAGACGGTCGACAACGGCGTGGACGTGGTGCGGCCGGTGGGCGAGTTCGCCGCCGCTCTGACCGGCGCCGGGTTCGGAGACGTCACGGTCACCGCCATCGGCGAGCACGTGTGGGACGGCCTCGACCGCTGGATCGCCCAGACCGAGTACCGCGACACCTGGGGTCGCAACTGGATTGACGGCTATCGCCGCGGCTGGGTCGACTACTACGTGCTGACGGCCCGGAAGCGCTAGGCGGTCCTCGCGTCGCGCCAGGCCTTGACGGCCTCCTCGGCGTCGACGGTCTTCAGCGACACCGGAGGTCCGTCGACGGGTCCGATCTGGGCGGCACGAATCTGCGTGTTGAGGTCGTCGACGAATTGACGCACCGCGGTCTCAGTTCGCTTCTTGGAGAGGTTGCGCTCCAGATCCTCGATTTCCCTGCGCAGCCGCAACGTCGTCGGCAGCACCGCCGAGCCGAGCTTCTCCCGCTTCACGTATTCGCGCAGCCACCAGTCCTCGGCCAGCTGTTCGCCTTTGCCGGGAAGCGGCTTTCCCGTTCCCGGCAAGTCGTCGAAATCGCCGCGCTCCTGCGCTTCGCGAATCTGACGGTCGATTCGAGCTTCCCAGTGGTCTGACACGACGCCGGCGCCCCCCAAGCCTGGAAACGGACGAATTCGAGTCTAAACGGACTGCCGCCGTCAGAACGAAAGTGCGAAGGCGCGCCCGGCCGTAATCTTCCTCACGAACATTACGGAAAGTATCGATACAAATTCGAACTTCAAGACGATTGACTGCGACGAAAAGTTGCCCGAATATCGGTTACTCACCGTTTGTCCTAAACGGCTGAGATCGCCGGCCTTAGCGGACCGCCGGCGTCCATGGAGGATCAGTTGTTCGACATAAGCGCATCGGTTCTGACGGTATTCGCGGCTTACTTCATCGCGCTCGCGGTTCTGGGGGTCTGGATCGGCAGACGTCCGCGAGATCTCGGCGACTTCGCTCTCGGGGGTCGAGAACTTTCGCCAAGCGTGACGGCCCTTTCCCACGGGGCCGTCGACTACTCCGGCTGGCTGTTCCTGGCGTTTCCCGGCATGGTCTACGCCACGGGCATCGGCTCGGCCACCTGGATCGGCGTCGGCCTGGCCGCCGGCGTCTACGTCAACTGGCGCGTCGTAGCGCCGCGGCTGCGGGCCTACACCAAGCGGGCGGGCGACTCGGTGACCCTGCCGGGATACCTGGAAAACCGTTTCGAGGACCCCACCCGGCTGTTGCGGTTCGCCTCGGCCGCGGTGGTCCTCGTCTTCTTCACGATCTACGTGTCCAGCGGACTCGTCGCCGGAAGCCTGCTCTTCGAAGAGGCGTTCGACATCAACTCCACAGTGGCCATGACCGTCGCCATGGCGGTGATCGTCGTCTACACCGCCGTCGGCGGCTTCCGCGCGGTGAGCCGGACGCACGTGATGCAGGCGTCGCTGATGATCTTCGCCCTGTTCGTGCTGGCGCTGGGCGGCTTGATCCTGCTGGGAGGGTTCGGGCTCTTCGCCGACGGGCTGAGCACCAAGTCGCCGGCGCTGCTTGACTT
>JBOGDN010000573.1:0-10271 GCA_050742995.1 Stackebrandtia sp.
GCCAAAGCCGGACCTGTGCGCCTAAGAGCTCACACCGGGAACACCGGCGTCGCGAAGTCGAGCTAACGCTATAGAGGACCTGCCCCGCCCCATCCGGGGGCAGACCACCCTAGGCGAAGCTTCCTCATCTCACCCTATGCGACCGAACGCTGTCAAACGGTTATCCCGCCGCATGAGAAGCGCCGCGAGAACTCAGCCGCCGCCGGAGGAGGACGCGGCCGCCGAGGAGGCGGCGATCGCGGACACGATCGCGGCGTTGACCGCCGCCTGGGCGGCGTCGACGGCCGCTCGGGTGGCGTCGGAGGCCCACGAGCCTTCCGAGATCGTCTTCAGGACCTTGCGGACCTCGCGGCGGCCGCGCTCGGGCAGGACGCGCCTTTCCATGCGAAGCGCGTAGATCAACCCGGCCAGAGCGCCTGTGACGGCGTCGGGGGCAGCGCCGCGCTGCACCGCCGTGTCCAGGCGGGCACGCGCGTCGGCTTTGTGCGTCGGGTCGAGGGGGCGGTGCCGGTGGTAGGGGAAGACACCCAGCGCCATTTGCCGCTGGTGGTCCAAGACGCGGCGGGCGACCAGCCCGTCGACGACGTCGCCGCGGATTCCGCGCGACAGTTTCTGCACCCACGGTCGGGCCTTACGGGGCTTGTCGCCGCTGATGCGATTCAGCGCGGCGTCCAGAATCGGGTGGCCGACGGGTTTGGCGTCGACGACCACGACGCGCCCGGCGGAGACGTCGACGCGGCCCGCCAGCGCCAAGTCCAGCAGCACCGCGCCGCCCAACCCCAGTTCCAGGTGTTGCGTCTTGTTGCGGCCGGACTCGTCGTCATATGACAGCAGCAGGAGCTGTTCGACCAAAGGCAGCACGGGATACAGGCTACGTGGTTTCGCATGCGGCCACATGACAGGCCACATCCGCCGCCGCGGCGTCCAGAATCGGCAGGTCTCGAGTGCGACAGTCGACCTCCAGGCCCGCCTCGGCCGCGCCGCCGGACGCCAGCAGCGGGCAGCGCGGGTGGAAGCGACACCCCGCGGCGACCTCGGAGGCGTCGGGCGGCTCGCCCGACAGCACTACCGGCTCGCCCAGCGGCGCCCCCGGCAGCACCGACACCAGCGCGCGCGTGTACGGGTGACGCGGCGCGGTCAGCACGTCCTCCACCGCCCCGTTCTCCACGATGCGGCCCAGGTACATCACCGAGATCCGATCGGCGATGTTCCACGCCAGCCCCAGGTCGTGGGTGACCACGATCGCCGCCAGACCGAACTCGTCGCGCAGTCTCAGCAACAGCGCCAAGATCTCCCCGCGCACCGAGGCGTCCAGCGACGCCACCGGTTCGTCGGCGACGATCACCTTCGGCTTCAACGCCAACGCCCCGGCGATGACCACGCGCTGGCGCTGCCCGCCCGACAGCTCGTGCGGGTAGGACAGGAAGAACTTTTCCGGCGGACGCAGACCCGCGTGCGCCAGCGCCTCGGCGACCCGGTCGCGTTCGCCGTCGACCAGCCCGTGGATGCGCAGGCCCTCGGCGACCGCCTCGTAGACCGTGTGCCGCGGGTTGAGGGCGCCGGAGGGGTCCTGCAGCACCAGCTGCACCTGCCGGCGGTGACGTTTCAAGGCCCGCGTGGAGTACCGCAGCGGCTCCCCTTCGAAGCGCACCGCGCCGGCGCTTGGCCGCTCCAGACCCAGCAGGGTGCGCGCCAGCGTGGTTTTGCCGCACCCGGACTCTCCGGCCAGCGCCAGGATCTCTCCGGGGGCCAGATCCAAGTCGACGCCGTCGACGGCGCGCGCGACTCGCCCGCCGCGCGACGAGAACCGCACCGCCAGGCCGCGCGCCGACAAGATCGCGCCGGTTTCGGACGTCACCGACTGCTCCTTTCGACGGCCTCGGCGTCGTCGACGAGCAGACACGCCGCGGCGCGATCGTCGGCGGCGCGACGCAGCCGCGGAACCGTCTGGAGGCACTGCGGCATGGCCTGGGGGCAGCGCGGATGGAACTCGCAGCCTTCGCCCAGCGCCGCCGGGTCGGGCGGGTCTCCGCCAAGTCCTCGCGGGCGCCGTCGCGAGGCCGCGTCGCCGACGGTGGGAAACGCCGCCGCCAACGCCTGAGCGTAGGGGTGCAAGGCGCCGGCGAACACCCGCGCGGACGGGCCCTGTTCGACGACGCGCCCGGCGTACATGACCGCCAGGTCGGCGCAGGCGTGGGCCAGCACCGACAGGTCGTGGCTGATCATCACCAGCGCGATGCCGCGTTGGGCGACCAGATCCCGCAACAGCCGCAACACCTGGGCTTCGATCATCACGTCCAGCGCCGTGGTGGCTTCGTCGGCGACGATCAGCCGCGGCGAGCACGCCAACGCCATGGCGATCATCACCCGCTGCCGCTGCCCGCCCGACAGCTCGTGCGGGTAGCTTCCGGCACGCCACGCCGGCAACCCCACCTGCCCCAACAACGCCACCGCCCGCTGCTGCGCGTCGGCGCGCGAAGCCTTCTGGTGCAACACGATCGGCTCGGCGATCTGCGCGCCCACACGACGCACCGGGTTGAGCGAATGCATCGCTCCCTGGAACACGATCGACGCCTGCGCCCACCGCACCGCCCGCAGCCGCCCCCACGACATGTCCAGCACGTCCTGGCCGTCGACGCGCACCGACCCGCTCACCGCGGCGTCGGCCGGAAGCAGCCGCAGCACCGAAGCGGCCACCGTGGTCTTCCCGCACCCGGACTCCCCGGCCACCCCCAGCGTCGCGCCGGCGTCCACGCTCAACGACACGCCCCGCACCGCCGGGACGTCGCCGCGCGACGACCGATACGTCACGCGCAGGTCGTCGATCTCCAACAGCGCCACTACCGGCCTCCTCGCAGCCGCGGATTGAACACCGCTTCCAACGCCCGACCGCACAGCGTGAACCCCAACACGACAAGCAAGATCGCCGCGCCCGGCGGCAGCAGATACCACCACGCGCCCGACGAGATCGCCCCGGCTTCGAAGGCGCGGTTGAGCATCACACCCCACGACACCCGCGACGGGTCGCCAAGCCCCAGAAACGACAGCGTCGCCTCGGTCAAGATCGCGCTTGACACCTGCAGCGTGGCGCTGGCCAGGATCAGCGGCGTCACGTTGGGCAGGACGTGACGGCTGAGCTGGTGCCAGTGGCCTCCGCCAAGCGCCTTGGCGCGTTCCAGGTAGGCCCTGCCTTCCACCGCCAGGGTCTGCGCCCGGATCAGGCGGGCGGTGGAGGCCCACGACGTCAACGCGATCGCCGTGACGATGGTGGCCATGCTCGGCCCAAGGGCCACCACAAGCGCCACCGCCAAGACGATGCCCGGCAGCACGATGAACCAGTCGGTCAGGCGCATCAGCAGCCACGACGCCGCGCCGCCGAAGTGACCGGCGGCCAGACCCACCGCCGACCCGAGCGCCACCGCCAAGACCGCGCCGGTGACGCCCACGGTCAGCGACACCCGCGCTCCCCAGATCAGCTGGGTCAAGATGGGCCGCCCCACCTCGTCGGTGCCCAGCAGGAATTCGGCGCCGGGCGGCTCGAGGCGTCCTCCCGGGGCGGTGGCGGCTCGCAGCTCCTCGGCGTCGGTGATCAGCGGCGCGGCCAAGGTGAGCACGGCGACGGCCGCCAGGACTCCCACTCCGACCAGGCCTGCGCGGTGGGCGCGAAACTGCCGCCAAAACCGCGCCGCGGCCGCACGGCGGCGGGCCCGCACCAGCGCGCGGACCGACTGCGGAGGCGACGACGTGCTCATCCGGTGCGCACCCTCGGGTCTAGGAAGCGGTAAAGAATGTCGGCGACGGTGTTGGCGACCACCGTGGTGCCGGCGAAAAACAGGAAACACGTCTGCAGCAGCGGCACGTCGGGGATTTGGATCGCCTCGTAGAACAGCAGGCCCAACCCCGGCCAGCTGAAGATCGTCTCGGTGAGCAGCGCCCCGTTGAACACCGCGCCGATTTGCAAAAACACCAGCGTCACCGTGGGCAAAAGCGCATTGGGCACGGCGTGGCGGCGCCGCACCAAGTCGTCGCGCAGACCCTTGGCTTTGGCCACCGTCAAATAGTCGTTGCCTTTTTCCTCGATGATCGACGAACGCATGATCAGCACGTATTGGGCGTACACCACCGCCGCCATCGTCACCGCCGGCAACACCAGGTGATGCGCCACGTCGAAAAACTGCGGCCAGAATTGCGGCGGAGTGCGCGCCGAACGCATCCCGTTGACCGGGAACAAGTCCAGGTAGCGGGCGAACACGACGATCATGAGCATGCCGAGCCAAAACGTCGGCGCCGACCACAGCGTCAACGCCGCCCCGACGTGGGCCTTTTCGAAACGGCTTCCCTGCCTCCACCCGGCGCGGGCGCCCACCCACAGGCCGAAACCGGCCGCCAACGCCAGCCCCGTGCACGTCAGCAGCAGCGTGGCCGGCAGACGTTCGGCGATAAGTTCGGCCACCGGGCTGGACGACTGGTAGGACTGGCCGAAGTCGGCGGTGGCGATGCCCTTGAGGTATTCCGCGAACTGCACGCTCATGGGCTGGTCGAGGCCGTACTGCTCGACGAGGGCGCGACGCTGTTCGGGCGTGGCCGGTTTGTCGCGGGTCATCGTGTCCAGCGGGTCGCCGCCCAGGACGCGAAAGATGAAGAACGCCGACAACACGACCAGCACCAGCGACACCGCCGCGCCCGAAAGCTTCACGGCCAGAAAACGCCACAGGTCGCCGCCGCCGCGCCCGGCCGCGCCGGAGGCGTCGGCGGCCGCCGACGCCTCCGTGACCGTTTCGACTGCCATAGGCGCGGCGTCCTATTCGCGCTCGTCGGCGACCGCGCGGCGCCGCATCGCCAGGAACGTCGCGACGGCCGCGAGCAGGACCGCCGCCGCGCCTATGCCCAGCCACGCGGCCGTGGAGATTCCGCCCTCGTCTTCGCCGCCGACCGGCACGGCCGACATGTATCCCCACACGCCTTCCTGTGCGCGAATCGCGCCGGAGTCGCCCGGCTGCGTTTTGAAGCCTTCCCAGCGGTCGGAGTTGTAGGCCTCCAGCGAGTCGGCGTAGTACAGCGTGACGTGGGGCGCGTCGACGTAGAGCATTTCCTGCATCTGCGCGACCAGGTCGGCGCGCTTGACCGGGTCGGTTTCGGCGCGCTGCTGCTCGTGGAGTGCGTCGTAGTCGTCGTCGCAGTAGAAGGTGTCGGTGTTGCGGGCCTCGGAGTCCTCGGCGTCGGCCGGCAGCGTCTCGCATGTGTACAGCGCCAGTATCGGCGTGGGGTCGGGTCCGACCGTCCACCCCGAAAAGATGACGTCGTACTCGCCGGCGTACAGCTGGTCGTTGAGCGCGTCGCTTCTGGCGCTTTCGGGCTTGAGCTCGATGCCCAGCTCCGCCACCCAGTCGACGAGGTACTCCTGGATGAGGCCGTAGTCTTCGCGGTCGGAGTGATACAGCAGCCTGAACGACAGCTTGTCGCCGTCGGGACTGACGCGCACGCCGTCGTCGCCCTTTTCGTATCCGGCTTCGTCGAGGATCCGATTGCCCTCGTCGACGTCGAAGGGCACCGTGTCGCCGCCGGGGTCCCAGTAGAAGTCGTCGAACACCGGCGGGACGTAGCTGACGCCGGGTTCGGCCAAGCCGGCCTCGACCTGCTCGATGAGGTAGTTCTTGTCGATGGCGTGGTGGATGGCCTGGCGCACCGCCGGATCCTGCAGCGCCGGGTGGCCGTCGCCGATCTCGTCGCCGTTCCTGGCTTCGGCGCCCACGTTGAACGTGATGGCGCTGGTGCGGCGCCCCGGCGCGGCGTTGACCTCGATGCCGTCGCTGCCTTGCAGGGCTTCGTACTGCTGGGCGTTGAGGCCGCCGACGAGGTCCACTTCGCCGTCTTGCAGGGCCTGCACCGCGGCCTCGGAGGTCTTGTAATAGTCGAAGATCAGCTCGTCGTAGACCGGCTTGCCCTGCCAGTAGTCGCCGTCGTCGGCCACGCTGATCCTGTCGTCGAAGTAGTTGTCGTTGACTTCGAAGCGGATCAGCTCGTCGGGTTTGAACTCGGTGGGCACGAAGGGGCCGGAGCCGACGAACTCGTCGAGGTCGGTGTTGTCGAAGCTGGCCGGATCCTCCACGTCCTCCCACACGTGCTGCGGGATGATCGGGGTGTCCAGCACCGACATCACGCTGGTGGGGCTTTTCAGCTTGATCGTCAGCTCGGTGTCGCTTGCGGCCTCGACCGACTCGAAGTGCTTCATCAAGTCGAGGTTGATGTTGTACAGCTCTTCGTCGTCGAGCATGAGGTTGAACGTGAACGCCGCGTCGTGGGCGGTGACGGGCTCGCCGTCGGTCCACTCCACGTCGTCGCGCAGCGTGTATGTCCACTCCAGCTGGTCCTTGGTGGAGGTCCAGTCGACGGCCAGGCCCTCGACGGGGGAATAGTCCTCCGCGCCCCAGCGCACCAGCGGGGTGTACATGAGGCTGTTCAGCTCGCCGCTGACGGCGAAGAACGAGTTCAACGGGTTGAGATGGTCGATGCTGCGGTCCTCGGCGACGACCAGCTGAGTCGGACCGTCGGCATGCGCCGGAACCGGTGCGGGGGCTTGCGCGACGAGGGCCAACAGGCCGACGGCGGCGGCCGCGGCCAGCGCCTTGCGGCGCAGCGGCGGGGGAGAAGTCGATATGCTCACGACGGAGCTTCCTTCCACGCGGGCTATGAAGATTTCCGACGATCACTCGGAAATCCCTGGAAGATGTTTACACCTGTGTGCGGCCTCAGTCAAGATCACCCGGCCCCGCCCTGAGACAACACGTACGGCGCGAACACCGCTCAGCAAGGCAAAAGCCGACGGCTACAGACTGACCGCACTCGCCTCGAACACGCGAATGTCGGCCGGCGCCGCCAACGTCTCGCCCAGCGCCGCGTCCGGGCCGGCCATGTGGTCAGCGGCCAGATGCGCCCGCAGCGACGCCATGTCGCTCCATTCCTCCACACACGCGAACAGGCAGTCGTCGTCCAAATCGACCGAAAACGCGTAACGCAGACAGCCGGCGTCGTTATCCCGAGTCGACTGCTGCATCTGCCGCAACGCCGAGACGGTCTCGGCGCGACGTTCCGGCTTGCTGCGCAGCTGCACATGCACCACGATCACGCCCACCACGCTACGGCACAGTTGCCGCATCGCACGGCGGCCTGGCAAGCTCGAAACGATGACACAGCCCAGCCCGCCGCCGCCCGGCGCCGAAGCGCCCGCGTCCAAGACGGCAGCCGCGCTGCGCGGCGCGGTCTGCGTGGCCGCGTTCACGGCCCTGCTGTGGGTCGTCGAGGCGATCGACTTCGTCGTGCCGGCCGACCTCGACCGTTTCGGCGTCGAAGCCAGAAGCTTCGACGGGCTGCCCGGAATCTTCTTCGCCCCGCTGCTGCACGTCGACTTCTCCCACCTGGCCGCCAACTCCGTGCCGCTGCTGGTGCTCGGCGCGCTGACGGCCATGCGCGGCTTGGGCCGGTTTCTGCTGGCCAGCCTCGTCATCGTGGTCGTCGGCGGGGCGGGGGTGTGGCTGACCGGGCCGGTCAGCACGCCTTTGGCGCCACACGTCACCGTCGGCGCCAGCGGGTTGATCTTCGGGTATTTCGGGTATCTCGTCGGGCGCGGCATTTTCGACCGTCGCCTGCTCGACGTCGCCGTGGCGGCGCTGGTCGTGGTCGTCTACGGGTCGATCCTGTGGGGGGTGCTGCCAAGCGACCCGAACGTCTCCTGGCAGGGCCACCTGTTCGGGCTGGTCGGGGGAGTCGTCGCGGCCTGGGCGTTGCGCCGCAAGGGCGCTTCGGCTGTGCCGGTGAATCCCCTCCAGACTCAGATGCGATGATCGTCGGCCTGCACGCCGCATATGGGGAGATCTGCACCGTGAAGTCCAAAGTCATCGTCTTCGGCGTCGACGGGGTCCGCCTGGACACCCTGCGCTACGCCCGCACGCCGTTTTTGGACGCCGTGGCAGCCGAGGGCTTTTTGCGCGAAGTCCGGGTGCCCGACGTCAATGCGACGTGGTCGGGGCCGTGCTGGTCCAGCGTCGCCACCGGCGTGCTCGCCGACGTTCACGGCGTCGTCGACAACAAGATCGACGGGCGTCTGCGCGACATTCCCTGCTTCCTGCAGCGCGCCAGCCGCGCCGGGCTGCGCACGTACGCCGCGGCCTTTTGGGGACCACTGCTGACCGACAAAGCCGGCGGCCCGATTTTCCGGCCCGACCAGGCCTACGTTCCGCCGCCGTCCCGCGGCGCACACGGAGGCGGGGACAGCCACACCGACCAGCTCGCCGCCGATCACGCCGCCAAGGTCCTCGCCGTCGAAGACCACGACCTCGCGCTCGTCTACTTCGGCCAGGTCGACACCGCCGGGCACGACCACGGCGTCTCAGAGGCCTACGTCAAAGCCCTTGAACGCGTCGACACGTTGGTGGGGCATGTTCGCGACGCGATCGCCTCCCGCGCGACCTTCGACGACGAAGAGTGGACCTGCCTGGTCGTCACCGACCACGGCCACCTCGACGAAGGCGGCCACGGCGGCGACACCGACGTCGAACGCACCGCCTGGATCGCCGGCTGCGGCCCCGGCGCGCAGGCCGTCGACGGTCAAAGCCTGAACCACGTCGACGTGCCCCGGCTGGTCCTGGAGCCGCTGGGCGTGGCCTGACGCGCCGGCCGCGGACTACACGCCGAACACGGCGCCGGCCAACAGGTACACCGCCGCGGTGACCAGCACGAGGCCGGCGACGTTGAGCAGCAGACCCGCGCGAATCATCTGCACGATGCCGACTCGGCCGGTGCCGAACACGATCGCGTTGGGCGGGGTGGCCACCGGCAGCATGAACGCGCACGACGCCGCCAGCGCGGCGGTCATGCCCAGCATCGTCGCCCCGGCGTCGCCGTTGATGGACAGGCCGACCGCCGCCACGATCGGGACGAAGGTGTTGGCGGTGGCGGTGTTGGACGTCAGCTCCGTCAAGAACAGCACCACCGCGGCCACCGCCCCTATGAGCACGACCAGCGCCACGGTGTCCCAGCCGGAGAACTTTTCGCCGATGTACGTGGCAAGTCCGGTGCCGCTGATCGCCGCGGCCAGGCTCAAACCGCCGCCGAACAGCAGCAGCACGCCCCAGGGCATCCCGGTCTGCACCGTCTTCCAGTCCAGCGCGAACTTCCCCTTCCTGACAGAAACCGGGATCAAGAACAGCGCGATCCCGGCGGCCATGGCGACCACGGTGTCCCAGGAGGTCTCCAGTTGACTCAGGAACGACAGCGCGACGAATCCCTCTTTGGACACCCACAGCAGCGCCGCGGCGACGAACACCGCCAGCACGGTCCACTCGCCGCGCGACATCGGCCCCAATTTGGCCGATTCGCTGCGGATGACCTCGCGGCTGCCGCCCAGCGACACGTCGCCGGTGTTGAACAACACCCGGGTGAGCACCAGCCACGTCACGATCAGGAACACCGCCGCCAGCGGCACGCCCAGCATCATCCACTGCACGAAGCTGATGTTGACGTCGTAGACGTCGTTCATGTGGGCGACCATGAACACGTTCGGGGGGCTGCCGACGATCGTGCCCAGCCCGCCGATGCTGGCCGCGTACGCGATGGCCAGCAGCAAAGCGACGCTGAATTTGGCCCTGGCGGCCTTGTCGGCCGTTCCGCCTTCGCCGTCGTCGCCGAGCACGGCCAGCACGCTGATCGCGATGGGCAGCATCATCAACGTCGTGGCCGTGTTGGACACCCACAGGCTCAAAAACGCCGTGGCGATCATCATGCCCAGCACCAGCATCTTCGGGGTGGTGCCCACGAACCGGACGATGGCCAGCGCGATGCGCTTGTGGAGGTTCCACTTCTGCATGGCAAGGGCGATCATGAAGCCGCCCATGAACAAGAACACCAGCGGGTTGGCGTACGGGGCGGCGGCTTCGACCACCATGTCCATACCCGCGCCGAGTCCTTCGGAGGCGACCGCGTCGGCGTCGACGGCCTCTTCCTCGCCGTAGATCGTCAACACCGTGGCGTTTTCGGCCTGCGTGCTGAGCGTGTAGGCGCTCAACAGGGGGAACGCCACGATGGGCAGCAGCGCCGTGACCGCCAGCGGAATGGCCTCGGTCATCCACCACACCGCCATCAGCACCGCCACCGCGGCCACGACGCGACCCGGCTGCGTCAGGTTGGCGTCGCCGTCCAGCGCCAGCAGGAAGTACGTCGTGGCCGCCAGCACCGGGCCCAACCCCAGCCCGATCCACTTGTGAGGCGGCACGCGT